>NZLH01000225.1 GCA_002694155.1 Pusillimonas sp.
GACTGTAAAACTTAAAACCACCACAAATGGTGTTGATGTTCCAAGCGGTGGACTTTTTGTTGGTGGCACTGAAGTTATCACAAGTGCGAGGAACTTAACAAATATCGGCACTATCTCAAGTGGTGCTATTACTACAAGTGCCTTAACAACTCATACAAAATCAGTATATGGAGATATGGATTCTGAAAATTTTTACAGGATCAAATTCCAAGATTTAGGGGGCATACATAATGACGTAGGTATAGGACAAACAGAAAGTGGCAGTATGGGCTTTAATGTCCAAGCTGGTTTCAAATATGTATTCAACAGAGGTACAAGTGGTAATGCAGTAATAATTGATGGTGGCGGTATAGATATTAAGTCAGGGGGTCTTGATATAAATGGTACTGAGGTAATAAATAGCTCAAGAAACCTCACAAATATTGGTACTGGTTCATTCTCTGGTACTGTTTCTATAAATCAAGGTTCATCATTCACTAAATTACAGATTGGAACAGGCAGAACTGGTGCAACAGAAAATATTGGTGCTGTAGAATTTTTAAATTCATCTAGTGCTTTAAAAGCACAAGTATATGGTTCTAATGATGGCAAACTAAGACTTACCACAAATGGTTCTACTGTAGCCCTTACTTTAGATGCTTCTCAAAACGCCACCTTTGCAGGCACTATCTCTAGTGGTGCTATTACATCTTCAGGTCCACTTATCTTAGACACAAATCCATCAAATACTTATGGAGTAACTGAAGCTTTAAGAATTGACGATACTGGCGGAACAGCCGATAGAGCTTTACAAATATTTGAATTACTACACTCAGGTGCAAGATCACATCGATTAACCTTTAACACAAACATCACTAGCGATGGGTCTGCTTATACTTACACTCAAGGTAATTATGGGGGTTCTTCACAAATTGAATTTGCTAATAATGGTGGTTTGATTTTTTATACAGTAGGTCAACAATCTGGTGGATCTACTACAGCAATCACACCAATAGAAAGATTTAGAATTAATGAGGATGGTGATGTTAGGTTTGAAAGTGGTAATGTATTTTATGATGCATCAGCAAATGCATTTAACTTTATAGACAATGTAAAAGCACAATTTGGTACAGGCAGTGATCTACAAATCTTTCATGATGGCTCAAATAGCTTCGTGAAAGATGCTGGTACTGGTTTCTTATCTTTAATAACAAATGGTAGTGATATTAGATTAGTTGGAAATGCTGGTTCAGACTTTATGGCTAAATTTAACAGCAACGGTTCTGTTCAACTTTATCACGATAATAGTTTAAAGCTTGAAACAACCTCTACAGGTATAGATGTTACTGGTGTAGCAGTTGTTGATGGCTTAACATCTAGCGGTCTTTTAACCGTTGGTAGTGGTGCAGGAGCAATAAAAATAAATGAAAGTTTTATTACAGCAAGAAGTTCAGATAATGCAAATGACATAAATTTAATTGCCAATATAAATGTCTTTGATGCTGATGATGTTGTAATCGGTTCTACATCAGGTCAAAGGTTCAACGATAATATTGTCTTTAGAACAAATGGCTCACAAGCACTTAGGTTGGACAGTTCACAAAATGCTACCTTTGCAGGAACTATATCTGGCACACTAGCATCATCAGTAACAGCCACTACTCAGTCAGCAGGAGACAACTCTACTAAGGTTGCAACAACTGCATATACAGATACTGCTATAGCTAACCTAGCTGATTCCGCACCAAGCACTCTTAACACGCTAAATGAGTTAGCCGCTGCCCTGGGGGATGATGCTAACTTCTCTACAACTGTAACAAACAGTATTGCTACTAAATTACCACTAGCAGGTGGCACCATGACTGGTACTCTCAACATGGGAACGCAATTACTTACAAATACAGGTGAGATAAGAAACAATGACCAAGACTTTATTGTACAAGATACAACAGACAGCGTTACAAACTTTATTTGGAGAGACCACTCAGCCTCAAAACTATACCTAGGTACAGCCGATGCAAAAGTAGAATTAAGATCTAACTTAAATTTACAGTCTGGACATAACATTCAAATGAATGGTACAGCTGTTATGAGCTCTGGTAGAGCACTAACCAACATAACAGGGTTTTCTGGCACTTCAACAACAAATAATGGCTATGACTTTAACTGCACTGACAACACAGGGGATGCAAGTTATACAGGCATGACAATAGATCACAATATATCTGGGACTGACACATTAACCGCTGATAGAACTCATAGAGCTTTGTACATAGATCAAGATTCAAGTGCAACAGGTGGTGATATCAATAACGAGCATAGACTTTATGCAGCACAAATAGTGAGTACAGCTACTGGCGACTCTGACCTTGTATATGCTATTAACAGCCAAGCTAGAGCACAACACTCTGCTGGAACAATTTCAGCAGTAAGAGGATTAAATGCACTTGGTGTTGCGGATACAAGCTCAACAGCTAGTCAGGTAATAGGTGTAGTAGGTACGGCACAAAAAACTGTTGGGGGTACAGTTAATTCTTTATATGGAGTCTTTGGTAAGTCTCACATATTAAGTGGTAACACCACTACTAACAGCATGAGTGCATTTGGTTTATATGGTGAAGTTGAACTTGATTCTGATACAACCCTTACTAACGCAGATGGAGTTAGGTCAGTTATAGATAGGGATGCAGGCACGATTACTAATGGTTATTTATTTAGAGGTTCGTATGAGGGCACACGACCAACTAATGCTTTTGGAGTTTACATAACTTCAGATGTAGTAAATTACTTTGCAGGTTCAGTATCTATAGGACACAATACGCCTGACCAAAATGGTCTTAATGTTCACATGACAGATGCAGAGGTTGTTATTAATGACACCAACAGCACTCCTACTTTACGCTTTAGAGAAAATGGAACAACAAAATCTTTAATATCAACATCCTCTGGTGCATTAACATTATCTTCAGGAGGATCAACAGTTGCACTAACCCTTGATACTTCACAAAACGCAACCTTTGCAGGCAATGTAACCCTTGCAGAATACCTTTATCATAGTGGTGATACTGACACTAATCTACGATTCCAAACAAATAGAGCAACACTTACTTCAGGTGGTGGTGCTATTGTTGATGCTCACAGTAACGGACAACTATACCTTACAGGTTCAACTGTACAAGTCTATGGCAACTACAATTCCACAGGCACTATCAGTAGTGGTGCTATTACATCGTCTGGAGTTGTTACAGCAACAAGTGGAAGTGGTCATAGGTTTGGTAGATTAACCCTACGAGATGATTCTATTGAAGAACAGCAAACAAATACCGATACCGCAACAGTAGCAATTAGTTATAACGGATATGGAGGTGGAACAACTAAGTTTAGAGACTTTGCTATATTTGATGGCAAACAACAGGCTGTAGCTAGATTTGATGGTTCAGATAAAACACTAAATGTTGTAAGTGGCTACCAGTTGAATGGCACGACTGTTATAGACAGCTCTCGTAACCTCACAAACATAGGAACTATCGGTAGTGGTGCAATAACATCTACAGGCACATCAACTTTTGGAACAGTTACATCTGCATCTTATAAAGTTGGGACATCTACTGTTATTGATAATTCCAGAAACCTTATAAACATAGCAAGTTTGAATATGAACACAGGTTCAGCAGTTGCAGTTCCTAAAACATTTAACATTGCAAATACAGGTAGTGGAAGTGGTAGATATATAAAGTTTGGAACAATAAGCAGTATTTCGCAAGATGGAAGATCAGTAAAAATTACTGTTCATTCTAACTCTGGTTACAATGCAGCTGATTCACAAAACCAAGAAACAATAATAAGATTTAAAACTTCTAACAATAATTCAAATCAAAGTGGTTTCTATGGCGATTGTCAGAAGTATGACTTTGGAAATCAAACTGGAGCACCATCTAGTGTTTTAGTTAAACAAGTATCAACTACAGAATTTGAGTTTTATGGACTTTTTGCAAACTTTACAGGTGCATCTAGTTTTTACACAGTAGAGCATAGACATGGAACTTGGACACATGATGGCACGGACACAGGAAC
>NZLH01000226.1 GCA_002694155.1 Pusillimonas sp.
ATACCTGCCGGCATGGTTTGTACGCCCGCACGACGCAAAAAAAGATTGAACAAACGCATAACACAACCCCCCCGCATGCCGTTCAACTAAAGAACAGGCACAACGCAATGATCCACACGCGAAAAGCGCGGAATCTATTCATATTGAAAAGTGGAGTCGGTTAATCGGGAGAACCCCGAAGAATTGACTGCCACACCCTTGTTTGTGTCACCGGGCGTGGCAAGGCTTACTGCCGAGATCGCCCTAGTGACTAGTTCGGTCGATACATAATCGACAACTGTCGTCGCTTGAGTCGGTATTCACCGCAGAAAGCTCCTGTGTAACCAAAGAAGCGAAATTATAGCGCGTCGTAACCAGCCCGACAAGAGGTCCCAACGTTTTTTCTAATACGTAAAACCATCCAGCCAGCCAAGCTGTTCGTAGACATGAATGACCGCCATAGCCAGGCCGAACATCATGGCTGTTGCGCCAAACAAGGTCGTTAAGATGGCAATTACTACCGGGCCCCAGCCCGTTTTGTTCACCGGTACGCCGTTGTTGTAACGCTGGTCGAACCAGTTATCGGGTTTCAGGCAAAAAACCAAGGCTTCAATATAACCAGCAGTCGCGGGAATAAACAACACCAGGAAAGCAGGGGTATCCCACCACACAGGCCGGCTTAAAGCAAAAACCAATAAACCTGCCGTCACCAGGGTAAAAAGCCACGCACCGCGACGCCTCAAATACCACCAGTGCGCGCCAAACACGCCCAAGACCGCTGCCAGCAGGGATACAATAACTTTACTTCGATGTGTGGACATTGATTTTCATACCTAAACCTAATTGCCGAATTGTATTCAAGCTCGGCCCTGTTATGCGTGACCCTGACTACGATATTGTCATTACCGGCGCCGGCCCTGTCGGTAGCGCCCTGGCCCTGATGCTTGCGCGCTATGCGCCCGACCCAAAACGCATTGCGCTGGTTGGTGCATCATTCGTACGCCACGACGCATCAAAAAACAAAGCGCCCGACCCGCGGTCAATTGCAGTTAATCACGGCAGCATCGCGCTGCTGCGTAACCTGCACGCCTGGCCAACGCACTATCAGCCCATTAAAACGGTTCATGTGTCGCAACAAGGCCGGTTAGGACGCACCCTTATTCAACACGAAGATCTCGATGTCCCTGAACTGGGTGGGGTGGTGAACTACACCGACCTGCTCGCCAGCTTGCACAATTCACTTGGCAAAAGTGGCATTACATGCATTGAAAGCAAGCAAGCTGAGTTGCGTTTGGGTGAGCGCCCTGAAGTATCTACAGGCCCGCACCGAATTCAAGCGTATTTAGGCATTCAGTCGGACGGGGTCCGCCCTAAAGGATTAGAGAAGCACTACGATCAGTGTGCAGTCCTGGCCGTCGTATCTGCCAACGAACCCCGCTCAGGCTGGGCATTTGAACGCTTTACAAAACAAGGCCCGCTGGCCTTGTTACCTCACCCTTCCGGTAGAGGCCATTATGGCGTTGTATGGTGCTGCCAACCCAACACCGCAGCACAATTGCGCCGCGCACCGGAACACGAATTTAACGCCCAACTGCAAGATGTCTTTGGAACCCGCCTGGGGGCATTATCGGTTCTGGGCGAACGCACGGTATACCCGCTTTCGCTCCATGCAGGTCCGTCTCGTATAGGTCTGCGCGGCATAGCCATTGGAAACGCTGCACAAACGCTGCATCCAGTCGCAGGCCAGGGCTTGAATCTGGGTTTACGAGACGCCGCGCAACTTGCGCACGCTTTACGTTTTTGGCTTACCCAGCCCAACCAGGATCCTGACCCCCTACTTAATCATTACACGCAAGTACGCAAACCCGACCGCTGGCTTACCACAGGCATTACCGATTTTCTGCCTCGTATTTTTGCTACCGGCAAACCTGTTGTAGAGCACGCCGCAGGGCTGGCGCTGTTTGGCATGGATCTCAGTTTAGGCCTGCGTATGCCATTGGCTCATCACTTGTTACAAGGTTTACGTCGGTAACCGAAGTTTGCCCCCTCTCCCCACCCAAAAAAGGGGGAGTTAAAATGCCCCCATGCATATCGGCCCCTGGACCCTTCCCAATCGTGTTTTTGTTGCGCCCATGGCGGGCGTAACCGACCGCCCCTATCGACAACTGTGCAAACGGTTGGGCGCAGGCTATGCCGTGTCTGAAATGGCTGCCAGCAACCCAAAACTATGGAACAGCGTTAAAACGTCACGACGCCTGAATCACGATGGGGAAATTGATCCCATCGCGGTACAAATAGCAGGCGCCGACCCCGAAATGATGGCAGAAGCCGCCGTTTTCAATATTCGTAAGGGTGCGCAGGTTATAGATATCAATATGGGCTGCCCGGTAAAAAAGGTTTGTAATGTCGCTTCTGGCTCTGCCTTGTTGCGCCACGAAGACCTGATCGCCCGAATTCTGGAAAGCGTGGTTAAAGCGTGCCAACCTTTTGGCATCCCCGTTACGCTTAAAACGCGCACAGGCTGGGATCAGCACTCTCGCAACGCAACACGCATTGGCAAACTAGCCGAAGACATCGGCATTGCTGCGCTTACGTTACATGGCCGCACGCGCGCTGATCTTTATAAAGGTCATGCCGAATACGACACCATTAAAGAAGTTAAAAGCCTTTTACAGATTCCGGTCATTGCCAACGGCGACATCGACAGCCCGGAAAAAGCCCGCGATGTTCTGGCGTATACCGGTGCCGACGCGGTTATGATTGGTCGCGCAGCGCAAGGGCGCCCATGGATTTTTCGCGAGGTCGATCATTTCCTGAAAACCGGCACTCATCGCCCGCCCCCTACCTTCGGCGAATTACGTGATTGTCTGCTAGAACACCTGGAAGACCATTACCAATTCTATGGCGAGTACACTGGTGTAAGATCGGCACGCAAACACATAGGCTGGTATTTGGCAGCACTGCCTCATAGCGCACCCCTTATTCAACGCATTAATCAAAGCGAACAAAGCAAGGAACAACTTGCCGCCCTGGCCTCATGGTTTGACGAGTTTGCTCCCGAACAGTATTTAACAACACCATCGCAGGCAATTGCCGCCTGATCCACAATAGCGAAAAAATGAACTATTCCAATCCCATAGAGCAGTGCGTACGCGAGCATCTTGAGCGCTATTTCGCCGATTTGGGCGATACCGAACCACATGACATTCTGACCATGGTGGTCAACTGTGTTGAAAAGCCGGTTTTACAAATTGCGCTCGAAAAAACACATGGCAACCAGTCGAAGGCGGCTGCCATGCTGGGTATCACGCGCAGTACGCTACGCAAGAAGCTGGCCGCTCACAACCTGCAACCTTAAACTTCATTAACTTGTAAACACTCATGAAAATTCAAACTGCCCTGCTTTCGGTTTCCGACAAAACCGGCATTGTTGAGTTTGCACAAGCGCTGGTTCAGCGTGGCATCAAACTGTTATCCACCGGTGGCACAGCCAAAATGCTTGCCCAAGCCGGCTTACCGGTTACTGAAGTGGCCGACCACACTGGGTCTCCGGAAATCCTTGATGGCCGTGTTAAAACGTTGCACCCGAAGATTCACGGTGGTCTGCTGGCACGTCGCGACAGTAAAGAACACTTGGAAACATTGGAAGAACACAGTATTGACCGCATTGACCTTTTGGTCGTGAACCTTTACCCCTTTCGCGAAACCATCGCCAAACCCGGTTGCACATTTGCCGATGCGGTTGAAAACATTGATATTGGTGGCCCGGCCATGTTGCGTGCGGCAGCCAAGAATCATGGAACCGAAGAAGGCGGCGTTACAGTGGTAATCGACCCGGTCGATTACAAGAAAGTACTTGCCGATATCGATGGCCCCGCCGGTCAACCTTCCTATGCCCTGCGTCTGGCCCTGGCCGCAAAAGTTTATGCCCACACCGCCTCCTACGACGGGGCCATTGCCGGATATTTAAGCAGTCTGGCAAACGAAGCGCCGGCCCAAAGCGCAGAACCCGAACGTACACTTTGGCCGGCCGTACTTACGGTGCAAATGAACCGCGAACAAACGTTACGTTATGGCGAAAACCCGCATCAGGCCGCTGCATTTTATGTTGACCAAACCGTTGGTGCCGGCCTGCTGGGAAGCTATCGCCAGCTTCAGGGCAAAGAGCTGTCATACAACAATATTGCCGATGCCGATGCGGCTTGGGAGTGCGTACGCAGCCTTGAAACCTGCGGCTGCGTGATTGTGAAGCATGCCAATCCATGCGGTGTAGCGGTGGCCGATAGCGCAGAACAAGCGTACCAGAAAGCATTCAAAACTGACCCCACCTCTGCGTTTGGCGGCATTATTGCCTTCAACCGCCCTGTTGATGAAAAAACAGCGCGAGCTATTACAGAACAACAGTTTGTTGAGGTTTTGCTGGCGCCGGCCTATTCGGGCGAAGCGCTGGCTGTGTTTACCAGCAAAAAGAACGTTCGCGTACTCGAAGTACCCAGTGGCAACGCCCAAAACCCGATGGACATTAAACGGGTTGGCGGGGGTTGGCTGGTACAAACACCCGACACATTCCACGTCGACGAGAATCTGCTGAAGGTTGTTACCGAAAAGCAGCCCACGCCCCAACAATTACACGACATGCTATTTGCCTGGAAAGTCGCCAAATATGTGAAATCCAATGCCATTGTCTTTGCTGCAGACGGCATGACATTAGGCGTTGGCGCGGGTCAAATGAGCCGGATAGACTCAGCACGCATTGCCTCCATCAAAGCTGAAAATGCAGGCCTAAGTCTGGCTGGATCCGCCGTCGCCTCCGACGCTTTCTTCCCTTTCCGTGACGGCCTGGACGTTGTGGCCGAAGCCGGCGCAACCTGTGTCATTCAGCCGGGGGGTAGCGTACGCGACGACGAAGTCATTGCCGCCGCCAACGAACGCGGTGTTGTTATGGTGCTCACGGGCACCCGTCATTTCCGGCATTAATGAGAGTCCTTGGCATCGACCCCGGCTTACGCCGAACCGGCTTCGGTATTATCGATGTCGAGGGTATGCGTCTTGGCTACGTGGCCAGCGGCACAATTCAAGTACCTTCCAACCTGCCGCTGGCCCAAC
>NZLH01000227.1 GCA_002694155.1 Pusillimonas sp.
CGCCGTGAATACCAAAGGCATAATGCGGCGAGCTAGCGAATACTTACGACGAAACGACATCCTGGCGAGTCCTCAGGTGATCTAAATGGTGGTGGATTGTAAAGTACAACGGGCTTAGCTGAAAAGGCGGGTGAAGTCATTGAAAAATGCCAGACTCATTAACGCCACCAGCAAACCCAGCCCAATGCGCTGCCCTGTTTCCAGCCAGGCATCCGGCACAGGCTTGCCCCTTGCCATTTCCAGCAGATAGTACATCAAATGGCCCCCATCCAACATAGGGATAGGCAGCAAGTTTAAAATGCCGATACTAACACTAATAAGCGCCAGGAAGCTGATATAGGCAGCGATTCCAATACGCGCGGTTTGCCCTGCGTAGTCGGCAATGGTTACTGGCCCACTAATATTTTTTACAGAAACTTCACCGGTAAGCATCCGGCCCATCATTTTCAGAGAGTACCAAGCCGTTTCGAACGTACGTTCAACACCGTGAACAGCACTGCCCAATAAACCATAACTTACGGTTACCATGGGGAAATCGGCGGCCAGCATGACACCGATACGGCCAATTGTTTGCCCGTCAGGACCTTGCTCGGGTTGCGGGACCACACTTAGGGTAATTTCCGCACCCTGGCGCAGTACCGTTACCGGTAAGCGCTGCCCAGGGTGCGCCTGAACTTCAGCAACAAATGCGTTGGCATCATTCACAGGTTGATTGTTTACCGCCAGAATAACGTCGCCTTGCTCAAAACCTGCCGCAGCCGCTGCACCACCTTCTATTAGTTCGCCAACCCGTGCCTTAGGAACTGCCAGGGTTAAGCCAGCCAGTGCCAACGGGTCGGCTTCGTCAATGCCTACGTTCGATGGCCCCACTTGCAATGTGCGTGTTGCCGTACCGCCGTTACTGCCTTGCACACGAATTTCCGCTGTGCCACCACTGGTTAAAACATCCAGCAAAGCCCAGCGCGCCTGGCCCCACGAATCGACTGTTGCGCCGTTCACCTCCAGCAAGCGATCTCCTGCCTGAAATCCCGCCTGTGCTGCCTGAGACTGTTCAGGCGGCGCCCCTATAACAGGGGCCGGCTCTTCGGTACCCACCCAACTTAAACCAGCGTACAGCAAAGCAGCAAGTAGCAGGTTAGCAATTGGCCCGGCTGACACAATGGCAAAGCGCTGCCCCACCGGTTTGCGATTGAACGCTTGCAATTGTTCCTGCTCGCTAGCCCCCGATTCGGGCTCGTCTTGCATTTTCACGTAGCCGCCCAGGGGAATGGCCGATAAGGCCCATTCAGTGCCGTTACGATCGGTTCGCCGCAGCAACACACGACCAAAACCAACCGAAAAGCGCAATACCTTTACATTGCACCAGCGTGCAACCCAATAATGGCCCAACTCGTGAAACGTAATAAGCAGGCCCAGCGCAACGGCAAATGCCAATAAAGTAAAAATCATAGATACCTAACCAGGAACAGGCAAGAATGCATTTGGTGCGTTATTTTAACGGGCGGCTGCGCCCATGTGTTGGCAGGCATGTTCGGCATGAAGACGGGCTTGAGCGTCTAGCGCCAGTACTTCGTCTAACGTTGCCGGTGCATCGTTCCCCCCTTCTGCCTGACTTTGATCCAGCGCAGTATCAATAATACCGGCAATGTCTTTAAACGCGACCTTACGCGCCAAAAACGCCGCTACGGCCACTTCATTGGCGGCGTTCAATGCAATACAGGCGCGCTGCCCGGCTTTCAACGCATTAAGCGCAAGTTGCAAACAAGGAAAACGCTGCATATCGGGCAAGTGAAAATCGAGCCGACCCAAAGCCGCCAAATCTAGTAGCCCCACGCCGCTTTGCAGACGTTCCGGGTAGCCCAGGCCATAAGCGATAGGCGTACGCATATCGGGTTGGCCCAGCTGTGCAAGCACCGACCCGTCGTGATACTCAACCATCGAATGCACCACACTTTGCGGGTGGATCAGAACCTGTATTCGTTCGGGCGGCATCGCGAACAACCAATGTGCTTCGATGACCTCTAGACCTTTATTCAACATGGTAGCCGAGTCGACTGATATCTTTTGACCCATCTGCCAGTTCGGATGCGCACACGCTTGCTCGGGCGTGACGTGCGCCAAAGCCTCTAGTGGTGTTTCACGAAAAGGTCCACCAGAAGCTGTTAGCAATAAACGTCGCACACCATGGGCAGCCTGATGCGCGCCATCGGCTTGCGTTTCCTGAGGCAAACATTGAAAGATTGCATTATGTTCGCTATCGATTGGCAGCAGCTCTGCCTTGTTATCGTGCACTGCCTGCATGAACAAGCTGCCTGCGGCAACCAGCGCCTCTTTGTTTGCCAGAAGAATACGCTTCCCGGCTTTGGCCGCAGCCAGCGCTGATGGTAAGCCGGCCGCACCTACAATGGCGGCCATCACGGTTGTTACGGCAGAGTCGGCAGCGGTATCGGCCAACGCTTGCGAACCAACACGAATTTCAGGTTGTGTTGCACTGCTATTGGCTGGCCATGACTGAAGGAATTGCTGTTTGGCCGCGTTGCTAGGTACAACCACAACTTTTGCATGTGTCTGAATCGCTTGCGCAGCGAGTTTTTCCATGCGCGAGTAGGCGCTTAAAGCATAGACCGACAAACGGTCGGGGTGACGCGAAATAACGTCGATGGTGTTTTCGCCAATTGACCCTGTCGATCCAAGAATACAAATATGTTGCATGGTCATGTTTACACAGGTCGAGTCAATAACAAATACGCCAGCGGCGCGATAGGAAGCAAGGCGTCCAGGCGGTCGAACACACCACCATGACCCGGTAAAAGCCCGCTGGAGTCTTTAACACCTGCACGGCGCTTGAGCAGCGATTCGAACAAATCGCCCATAATAGATAACACCGCCAAAGCAATGGTTAAAACAATAACGAACCACCACGAAAACTGACCAAATAAGTAGGTGGCGAAACTGCCCTGCCAAAATTGCGTTGCAATTATCCACACAACGCTTCCCATTACGCCCGCTATGGCGCCTTCCCATGTTTTACCCGGGCTAACAGAGGGCGCAAGCTTTCGTCGCCCCAGGGTTTTACCACCGAAATAAGCGGCAATATCCGCCGCCCAAACAAGACCCAGAAACGAAACGAGAAAAATCGCGCCGGCTTGCTCGTACACATAAACCAACGACAGCCATGCCGCGAATACACTTAGTAAGCCAAACAGGCTTAACCCCAACGAGCGCGGCGATTTTGCTGAATTTGCGTTGTAAAGGCTAACCGCACCAATAACGACCCATGCCAGCAGCACCAGCGCCATAAAACCACGTAAGCGAGCTGTTACAGGGAAGGTGTTTTCAACAGCCCCTACACCTTGAAAACTAACCAGCAGTGTCAAACATAAGAATGCCAATGCAACCACCGCAGAGACACCTAATCGCCCTCCACCCAGTGTCATGCGCATCCATTCCCACAAACACGCCGAGGCAGCAAAACCAAAGAAAACCAATAACGGCCAATTAAAGGGTGAAAGCGCGGCTGCCAGCAACACAACAATTAGAACAATCGCGGTAAGCGTGCGCTGCAAAAGCATGAATTAATTCCCTTAAGAGTGCTTCTCGACCAGCTGTGCACTGGTGCGCCCAAACCGGCGCTCGCGACCACGGTACCATGCAAAGGCTTCTTCAAGCGCATCGGCGTCGAAATCCGGCCAATATACGGGCGTGAAATACATTTCCGTGTAAGCCAGCTGCCAAATCAAAAAATTGGATACTCGCTGTTCGCCGCCCGTTCGTATGAATAAATCGGGTTCAGGAGCCCAAGCCATGGACAACCGCTCGGTTAAAACGGATTCGGTGAAGTTTTCCGGGTTTGTAGCCAATTCTGGCAAGTCGCGTAAGGCTTGTCGGGTGGCCTGAAGAATATCCCAACGACCACCATAATTGGCAGCGATAGTAAGGTGCAGCGTATCGTTATGGCTGGTACGCTGTTCGGCTGCTTTAATCAGTTCCTGAAGCCGGGGCTCAAACGCTGTTAAATCGCCCACTACGCGCAAACGAACGCCCTGCTCTTCCAGTTTATCGACTTCTTTTTCAAGCGTTTGTACGAACAAACGCATTAACAAAGAAACCTCTTCCTGGGGCCGACGCCAATTTTCAGAACTGAACGCAAAAAGTGTTAAGTACCTAACCCCTTTACGACCACACGCCTCGATAGCGCGACGAACTGCCTGTACCCCGCGTACGTGGCCGGCGGTTCGTGGCAGAAACCGACTGGTGGCCCAACGCCCATTCCCGTCCATAATGATCACCACATGTTGTGGCGTGGCAGAGGCTTCGGGAATGGTTTGCGTTGAGCTTTTGGTCATGCGGATAAATAAACAACAGACGGTTTAAACCGTCATGATTTCAGCTTCTTTTTGGGCAATAATTTTATCGATTTCAGCAACATGCTTGTCGGTAAGTTTTTGAATCTCGTCTTGCATGCGGCGTTCGTCGTCTTCCGATATCTCTTTGTCTTTTACCAGCTTCTTGGCACCGTCGTTGGCATCGCGCCGCAAGTTGCGAATAGCAACTTTTGCATCTTCACCTTCGGCCTTTACTACTTTAGTCAGTTCGCGACGACGCTCTTCAGTAAGGGGCGGCATAGGTACGCGAATACTTTCGCCCATTGCGGCGGGGTTCAATCCTAAATCGGAATCACGAATGGCTTTTTCAATGGGGCCCACCAACGTTTTTTCGTAGGGTTGAACATTTAACGTACGTGCGTCGACCACACTTACATTGGCAACCTGCCCTACCGGCACCAGCGAACCGTAATATTCGACCTGAACATGATCGAGAATGCCGCCATGCGCGCGACCCGTACGAATTTTGGCCAAATTAGCCTTCAGTGCATCAACACTTTTACCCATTCGATCTTGGGTGTTCTTTCTAATTTCAGACAAGCTCATTCTTTTAATCCTTGTTTCCGATTAAACGTGAACCAACGTTCCCTCGTTCTCATCACCCGACACCACGCGCTCTAGCGCACCCGGCTTGTTGATAGAGAAAACCTTGATGGGAAGTTTTTGGTCGCGGCACAAAGCAAATGCTGTTGCGTCCATTACTTCCAAACGACGCACAATGGCTTCATCGAAGCTGATATGGGTGTAGCGCGTAGCGTCGGAATCCTTGTTTGGATCCGCACTATAAATGCCGTCGACTTTGGTGGCTTTCAAGACCACCTCTGCACCAATTTCGGCACCGCGCAGCGCAGCAGCCGTATCGGTGGTAAAGAAAGGGTTACCCGTGCCGGCAGCAAAAATAACCACTTTGCCCTCTTCAAGATAGCGTAAAGCTTTGGGGCGAATATAAGGCTCGACCACTTGATCGATATTCAAGGCAGACTGAACGCGCGCGTCGACCCCGCGGTTCTTCAATGCATCTTGCAAGGCAAGCGCATTCATAACAGTGGCCATCATGCCCATGTAGTCGGCTGTCGCCCGATCCATACCCTGAGCACCGGGGGCCACCCCCCTAAAGATATTGCCGCCACCAATAACAATGGCAAGTTCAACCCCATGACGCGCTACAACATCGGCAATTTCCTCTGTCATGCGCAAAATGGTGGTTCTGTTGATCCCAAAGGCGTCTTCACCCATCAGCGCTTCGCCGGACAGTTTAAGAAGAACACGCTTGTACGATCTGGAGGTCATAGATAATTTTCCCGAGAAAATAGTCCGGCCGAGCCGCTGGTGCGTAACAATGCCCAAGCACAGTGTGCCCGGGCATTATTACACTGATTGATACGCTAAGCGAAGTACGTTTAACCGTACTTTATGCTTTGCCAGCTGCGGCAGCAACTTCGGCAGCGAAGTCTTCAGACTTTTTCTCGATTCCTTCGCCTACAACATACAAGGCAAAACCGGCGATCCCGGCGTCGTTGGCTTTCAGCATTTGCTCGACGGTTTGCTTGTCGTTCTTTACGAACGGTTGCGACAACAGGGTGACTTCTTTCAGGAACTTAGCAACCGAGCCTTCAACCATTTTAGTGACGATATCGGCAGGCTTGCCCGATTCTGTCGCTTTCTGCTGGGCAACAGAACGTTCTTTCTCAATGTCTTCAGCGGGTACGCCGTTGGCATCGAGGGCTTTAGGCTTGGTGGCGGCAATGTGCATGGCCAGATCTTTACCCACCTCGTCGTCACCACTGAAATCGACCAGTACGCCGATTTTGCCGCCATGAACATAGCTGGCCAGTTTATTGGCTGTTTCAAAGCGTTGGAAACGGCGAACCGAAATGTTTTCACCAATTTTACCCACCAGGCCGGCCCGCACAGACTCGACTGTACCGTCGCGGAAAGCCAGTTCCGACAATGCAGCGACATCGGCAGGGTTCTTTTCAGTAACAAGCGCGGCAACATCGTTAACAAAAGCGATGAAGTCGTCGTTTTTGGCCACGAAGTCGGTTTCGCAGTTAACTTCGACAACCGAGCCGGTTTTGGCATCGGCGGCAATGTTAACGGTAATTAGGCCTTCAGCGGTAACACGGCTGGCCGCCTTGCTGGCTTTATTACCCAGCTTCACACGTAGAATTTCTTCGGCGCGTGCCAGATCGCCTTCAGCTTCGGTTAGCGCTTTTTTGCATTCCATCATGGGCGCGTCGGTTTTTTCGCGCAATTCTTTAACCATTGATGCGGTAATTTGGGCCACAATTTTCTCCAGTTCATTAAGACACGCCCCGGGTAAAACCGGGGCGCGAGTAAACGGTTGAATGAAGCGCCTAAGCAGGCGCCTCGCATCGGGAATTACTCGCCGCGCGCTTCTTCTTCAACCTCGACAAACTCTTCTTCGCCTTCGGCCATTTCTTCAACCAGACCGTTCAGGCTTTGTTCACGCCCTTCCAGCACGGCATCTGCCATGCCTTTTGCGTACAGCGCAATAGCCTTGGCCGAGTCGTCGTTACCGGGAATGACGTAATCGATGCCGTCTGGCGAGTGGTTGGTGTCAACTACGCCCACTACAGGAATACCCAGGGTACGTGCCTCGGCAATGGCAATTTTGTGAAAGCCGACATCGATGACAAACAATGCATCGGGCAAGGTGTTCATGTCTTTAATGCCGCCCAGCGCCTTGTTCAGCTTCTCGAGCTCGCGTTCAAACATGAGTGCTTCTTTCTTGATTTTCAGCTCGGTTGTGCCGTCGGCTTTCTGAGCTTCCATGTCTTTCAAGCGTTTGATAGATGCTTTGACCGTTTTGAAGTTGGTCATCATGCCGCCAAGCCAGCGCGCATCAACGTAGGGCATACCGCAACGCGATGCTTCTTCAGCTACGATTTCGCGTGCAGCGCGCTTGGTACCAACAAACAGAATGGTGCCACCACGCGCAGCCGTTTGGCGCATGAATTTAGCGGCTTCAATGTATTTTTCAACCGTGCGTTCCAGGTTGACGATGTGAATTTTGTTGCGGGCACCGAAAATATACGGGGCCATTTTGGGGTTCCAGAAACGGGTTTGGTGGCCAAAGTGCACACCGGCTTCCAGCATTTCACGCATTAAAGACATAGTATTCTCCAAGGGTTAGGTCTTGTACCCGGTTCGTATGATTTGATTGCGCCAATCTGCTACTGTATTGGTTTAGCTAATGGTTAACTAAACCTGTTCGGTTTCAACCCGTTTGGCTTCAACCTGTTTGGCTTCAACATAACGCTATCAAACACCCTGTAAAACCAGGCACGCGATTTTTCCTGAACTAACTAACGTAAATGGTAAATGTTCGCCAAATTCAGGAAAGCCTATAATTCTACTATCTTTTCTTTATATTGCTCAAGTTCCTATGATTCCTTTGGTAACCAACCCACAAGATCTCGACAAAATGCGCGCGGCCTGTCAGGCCGCCGCCCAAACCCTGGACTACCTGGCCACTTACGTGCGTGCCGGTATTACCACGGGCGAGCTCGACCGCCTGTGCCTTGAATACATTACAAACGAGCTTAAGGTTGAATCGGCAACGGTTGGCTACGCCCCACCCGGTTACCCGCCGTTCCCTGGTGCTATATGCGCTTCCGTGAACCACGTTATTTGCCATGGTATTCCAGGCGACAAGGTACTGAAGAATGGCGACATTTTAAATATTGACGTAACCGTTATTAAAGATGGCTGGTTTGGCGACACCAGCCGCATGTTCTATATTGGTGAACCTTCTATCTTAGGGCGACGCCTGGTTGAAACAACTTATGAGTGTATGTGGCTGGGCATTGAACAGGTTAAGCCCGGTGCGCGCCTGGGTGATATTGGCGCGGCCATTCAAAAGCACGCTGAAAAACAAGGCTTTTCAGTCGTTCGCGAGTATTGTGGCCACGGCGTAGGGCAAAAATTCCACCAAGACCCGCAAGTACTGCATTACGGCAAGGCCGGTACCGGTATCCAGCTGGAACCCGGCATGATTTTTACTGTCGAACCCATGATTAACGCCGGCCGCAAAGACATTCGCCAGCTGGCCGACGGCTGGACGGTAGTCACGCGCGACCACAGCTTATCGGCGCAATGGGAACATAGCGTGCTGGTAACGGAAACCGCGTACGAGATTTTGACTATTTCACCTAATATGCCCGCCCCGCCGGCTTTCGCCAAAGGGTATGGGGTGCCGAATGCTGCTTAAGCTTTAGCCTTGTGTGAACAGCCGTTAAGCTTGCGTAAACATTAACTTAAAACTTCAGTTTCAATGACGTTCGCCCAACTGCACTCACTTCGAGATACCTACACGCAAAAACGGCAAGGCGTCATTGACAGTTACCGGCGCCATTTGCGGCCGGAAACCCTGCTTACCGCCTTACGACGGGTTACCGACCAAACCTTACGGGAAATCCTTAAATCTGCCCCCCTGCCTCGCGAGGCGGCACTTGCCGCTGTAGGGGGCTACGGGCGGGGTGAACTTTACCCCTACTCCGACATTGATGTACTGATTCTGCTGGCGCACGAGACAAAGGGCGACGACCTTGCCCGCCTGGAGAAACTGGTTGCTGCTTTGTGGGATTTGGGCTTCGAAGTGGGCCACAGCGTACGCACCATTGAAGACTGCCAACGCGAAGCGGCTAACGACATTACTGTAGAAACCGCATTAATGGAGTGCCGTTGGCTGGCCGGCAGCAAACCCTTGTTAACGCAATTAGCCAGTGCTATGGCTGCGCAGCGTGATCCACGCGCATTTTTTCAGGCTAAACGCTCGGAAATGCAGCAGCGGCATGCGCGCCACCAAGACACCCCTTACGCGTTAGAGCCCAACTGCAAAGAGGCTCCCGGCGGGCTGCGCGACCTGATGGTTCTATTATGGATTGCCCAGGCTTCGGGTATTGGTCAAACCTGGCGCGAAATTGGTCAAACCGATTTGCTAACGCCATCTGAGTACAGGGCGCTGCGCCGCGCCGAGTTGGCGTTTAAGCGTTTACGTATTGAACTGCACTTGTTGGCGGGGCGTCGCGAAGACCGCCTGCTGTTCGACTTGCAACCGGCCCTTGCCAAAGTTTACGGGTTCGAGGCCACCCGTACCCGGCGCCCCAGCGAACTGTTAATGCAACGCTATTACTGGGCTGCACGGGTCGTGAACCAGCTTAATACCATTTTGATGCAAACCTTCGAGGAACGCCTGTTTCCTGAAACGCGTGGCGAATGGCGTGCGCTGGACGACGACTTTTGTGTGGCCTACAACCGGCTTGACATTCAACTGCCCGACGCATTCGAACGCAACCCTACCCTGTTGCTGCGTGCGTTTCTTGTAATGCAGGAGCACGCCGAGCTAACGGGGCTTTCGGCCCAGGTTATGCGGGCCATGTGGCATGCGCGCCGGTTAATTGATACGCAGTTTCGGCGCAACCCCATTAACCGTTACCTGTTTATTCAAATATTGCAGCAACCCAGGGGTATTGTGCATGCGTTACGGCGCATGACCTTGCTAAATATCTTGCCGCGCTACCTGCCGGAGTTTCGAAAAATTGTCGGCCAGATGCAACACGACCTGTTCCATGCGTATACGGTTGACCAGCATATTCTGCGTGTTATTCGTAACATTCGGCGCTTCACTATGCCCGAACATGCCCAGGAATACCCCTTGGCCAGCCAATTAATTGCCGACATGGATAAGCCGTGGCTACTTTATATTGCAGCGCTGTACCACGACATTGCCAAAGGGCGCGGTGGAGACCATTCAGACTTGGGCGCTCGCGACGCGCGCCGGTTCTGCAAAAACCACAACCTGGACAAACAAGACACGGAACTGGTGGTTTTTTTGGTACGCGAGCACCTGACTATGTCGAAGTTTGCGCAAAAACGCGACCTAACCGATGCGCAATCGGTACACGAATTTGCCCGTTACGTTAAAACCGAAAGGCAACTGGCCGCACTTTATTTACTAACTGTGGCCGACATTCGCGGTACCAGCCCAAAAGTATGGAACTCGTGGAAAGGCAAACTGCTTGAAGACTTGTACCACCTGGCTCTTGAAGCCCTGGGAGGCGCCCAACCCGACACCGGCACCGTGCTGGCGCAACGCAAACAGGCGGCCAGCTCCGAAATTCGTTTAATGGGTTTACGCGACGACGCCCGCGACACATTTTGGAAAGAACTGGATGTGGCCTACTTTTTGCGCCACGACGCTACTGAAATTGCTTGGCACACCCGCCACCTGTATTACCGTGTGAACGCGCCTGCGCCCGTGGTTAAGGCCCGCGTTATTGGGCAAAACCAGGGGCTGCAAATTATGGTGTACGCGAAAGACCGGCCCGATTTATTTGTGGCCATTTGCGCTTACTTCGACCAGCACACCCTTAGCATTCAAGACGCCCGTATTCACACTACGCGCCATGGCTGGGCACTAGACAGCTTTATTGTGCTGCTACCAGAACACGACACCGACTACCGTTCGTGGGCCAGTTTGGTAGAGCACGAACTGGCCGATGCCCTTCAAACAGCCATGCCCGGTACTGCTGAGGCGCAACGCCCCGTTGCTGGTCGCATGTCGCGCCGCTCTCGTGTGTTTCCCATTGTGCCTAATGTGGAATTACAACCCGACGAAAACTCAAAATCGTGGCGCCTTGCGGTTACAGCGTCAGACAGGCCCGGTC
>NZLH01000228.1 GCA_002694155.1 Pusillimonas sp.
AAACCAAAACGGTGGCACCAAACTCACCTCGGGCTCCGGCCGCCATAGATAAATAAAGACAAAAAAACGCGGCAAGTAACCAAAAAAGCTGAAGCCAAAAAGCACGTTGATAAGATTGCAGAAAAAACAAAATGCTCGCTAAGCCAAATAGCGCGGTAGTAGGTTGACTATAGGTGCGGGGGTCACCTTCGCCAAAAGTATCGAAATGAAATTCGGGAAGGGGAGCAAACGAAATTGCTTTCGTTAGCACCAAGAATACAAATGCCAGAAAAATATATGAAGTAATTGTTATGTTCAGGTATGACCTGTTTTTAGCGCTGTCTTGGGCTGTCATTGCATGAAGCAGCGCCAACCCGAAAGCCATTGATATCAGCAGATAGGAAAGTAATACGGGGTGTGCCAGAAAATATTGCCAGCCACCAAAGTAGTAGGAAAGGCTTAGCCCGTATAGAAGAAGAGCTGTATGTGTTGAAACGAAAATGACGCTTGTTGTTATGGTGGGTCTGTCGGTTGCCAGCAAGCGCGTGCTAAAGAATAACGTTAATAAGCACAAACAGAGAATGACGTATCGTATCGAGGATAGTGCTAGGTAATGGGCCTTGTGTATGTACAGTGCGTCGAATGTAATTAATATAAAAAACGCTGCAACGACTGTAGCGGGGCTCAACAGTTTTTCTATTTCGATTCGCTGCAGTCGACTATTCATTTCAGTGTGGTTGTGTGGTGGCGAAGGCCCGCTGGCTCATCACATTTCCTTCTGGTTCATACTTGTGAGCAGTTCAGTGCAAGGAGGCTCGACATTGTGGCCTGTGCTCTGCCACGTGGGTTGGTATTCTGGGACCCAAGCTTTGAGTTGTGTGCGTACTTCTTGATCATTTTTGTAAGCAGAGTCTGAAATCCATTCTTGAATGTTTTGAAATGTGACATGACCTGGTTGGCGGCTTTGCATTATTCGCAGTTTTTCATGCGGTGTTTCCAATGTGGCTTCAGTATCAGCCAGTAATTCTTCATAAAGCTTTTCCCCAGGTCTCAGCCCTGTGAACGTAATAGGAATTTCTTCTTCCGTAAAGCCAGACAGCCGAATCATATTGCGGGCAAGGTCGACTATCTTTACAGGCTCACCCATATCGAGCACAAAGACTTCCCCGCCTTTACCCATGGCTGATGCTTGCAGTACTAACTGGGCAGCTTCGGGAATAGACATGAAATAGCGAGTGATGTCGGGGTGGGTTACGGTGACCGGTCCGCCACGTTCAATTTGTTTTTGAAATTTCGGAATAACGCTGCCAGTGCTCCCCAGAACATTGCCAAACCGAACGACCTGGAAAAGTGTTTTTGGGTTTTGTTTATATAGTGACTCACACACTATTTCGGCGACGCGTTTAGTGGCACCCATGACATTTGTCGGGTTTACTGCTTTGTCTGTTGAGATAAGAATAAAGCGTTCGGCATTCGATGCTTGGGCGCACTGGGCCACGACGAATGTGCCAAGAGCATTGTTGCGCACAGCCTCCCATGCGTTGTCGACCTCCATAAGCGGCACGTGTTTATATGCAGCGGCGTGATAAATGATATGTGGATTCCAGTTATGGAAAATATTTTCCATGCGTGTGCGATCTTTTACGTCGCCAGCCAACGGTACCGTGTGTGTATTCGGATAGTAGGTTTTGAACCACTGCTCGATGCGGTAAAGCGCATATTCGTTTGACTCTACCAGCACGACTACTGCCGGGTTGAACCTGGCTAATTGTCGACAGAGCTCACTGCCGATAGAGCCGCCAGCGCCTGTGACGAGCAAACGTTTTCCCGCCAGTAGTGTGGCGACGTGGTCGTCTTCAATTTTTACGGTTTCCCTGCCCAATAAGTCTTGAATTCGGACTGGCCTGATGCTGTTGATGGAAACGCGCCCGCTCATTAATTCAGATAACCCTGGCACCGTGAATACATTGGCGCCCGCCTGAGTAGCGTTGGTGGTGGCTCGTTGAAGAACGGGGGGAGGGGCTGACGGCATTGCCAAAATAACGTGTTGTGCTTGCCATCGAGCAAGCACGTCTGCCAAAGAGTCGATACCACCCTCTACACGTCTCCCGGAAAGTTCAAGACCCCATTTGCTTCGATCATCGTCCACTAGGGCAACAACATTCCATTCTGGGCTGCGTTCAAGTTCTCGAACCAGCATTGCACCTGCGGTGCCCGCGCCAATAACAATAATGGGTTTGCCTTGTCCCTTTTCGTTGCGATAGAGGTAGTGCTCTTTGAGCATGCGCCAACTAATACGGCCACCGCCCATAATGAGTAAGAGCAGAATCGGGTACAGAATAACGATGGAACGCGGTATGGGTAAATAACTACGAGCAAGTGCGGCTAGCATCAGCAGCACAAGCGCCGATGCCAACACCGCTTTTAATACGCGTCGTAAATCGGGAATGCTTGCGAACGTCCACATGCCGCGATAAAGCCCTGCCCATCGCGATGCAATAATTTGAGTGATAACAAGCGGTATAAGGCCCAGTGCAATGGTGCTTTCGTAATAAAAAGGCCAGTCGAAGTTGAACCGGAACAAGAAGGCGCCGACCCAGGCAACAACAACACTGCCTAAATCGAATAAGAAAACCAGAAGAAGACGCATATGCATCATTGGGTAATTCCGACGAATAAAAGAGGACGGCTCAAGGCGAGTTTTGTTAATTATAGGTTAGCTGTGTCGTTGTCAATGCTGTTAGGTACGCCAGTCAGTTTCATTTGTTGTCAGCTTCTGAATAGCCCTATCTTCATTTCGGCGCGTGGAGGCTTTGGGTGTTATCGCTAATGTTATGCTTGTCTGATAAGACGATAAATAAGGCTACAAACATTGCATAGAATCCCATCGTGTTCATTCGCCTGAAAATGGTTTCCGACAATCCGAAAAAGGCAAACCCCAGGCACAACGCCAAGCCCATAGCAGCCGCAGCACGAACCTGCGTGGAGTACTGCGGTGCTAATCGTATTGCGAAATAGAAAGCGGGTACCAAGTAGATCAGTAATAGCCCCAAGGCGCCTGGAACGCCGAAAGCGGCAAACATCATTAATACGTCGTTATGAGGTTCGCCGAAATGGATATCAACGACAAACGGTGCCGCCAACCCTTTTGGTACCGCTACATTTTCAACGTAGTCGTCAAAATGGCTGCCGTTCCCAAGTCCTACCCAGGGGTTGTTTTGCCCCGCGTCGAGTGCTGCGCGCCACAGTTGCAGGCGAACGCAGGTTGAGGTGCGCACGTTTTCTGTTTGGCAGGTAATCGCCTCGTCGTAAACTTTGACTACTCTTGAGCGTATACCGTCATTCGAGAGCAGCACACCAGCAAATATGGTGCAGACCACAAGTATCGTTCCAACGAGTTTTAAAGGTTTTCTCAGGTTAACAAACAATAAAACACTAATGACTATAAGAATAGGTAAGCCCAGAAGGCCAGTGCGGGTTTGGGCTACCGCAAAGCCGGCAAAAGCTACGCAAGCTAAGCTTATTTTAATTGTGCGCTCTAGGCCGGCTTTGTTAGTAAGGGGATACTTCAAGGCATAAATGCTCATGGCAGCGCACAGCAAAGTAATAGAGCTATATGTGGTTAGAATCAGGGCAGGCGTATCGGGGCGCATGCGAACAGTCCAGGAAAGCCAAAGAATAATGACCCCTGATATGAGCCCGGCCAAAAAAATGCCCCATAAGGTATGCCGCAGTAGGTCTTTATTGATATGTGGCAAAGCCAGTAAGAATATCCATAAGCCTAGAAAAAAGCGCAGGGCGCCTTCGCTGTTTGCGCCGGCCCATTGTCCGTGGACGAGGGAAGAAGTTGCCACCGCGGCAAAGAGGACACCATAACTGGCAATTAACGGCCAATAACGTATTGTTTGTTCCAGCCCTCCCACAAACCGTCGTTTCACCAGCAAAGCAAGTGCAAGCACGGCGGTAAGATAGAACAGCGCGCTGGGCAAACTATGACTGGTTAGCAAGGTAACCGGCGTGAGGACATACAAAGCAATAATCAGGTAACTGAGCATGGGACAGGCTAAACCACCTGGTTGGGGTGGAGTGAGTAAGGCATAGGTTGATATGGTTTCTGAGCGTGGGTGTTGGTAAGCTCAAATAAACTTGTGGTCGGACGGTTGTGATTATACGTCTGAACCCACCGCGCCTATCTCTTGCCCTTCGCCACTTCAGGTACGCTGCTTCAGTTTTTGTGTAAAAAACGGTTTCGTTACCAGTTCATAAAAGAGTCGGCTTAACCGCGTTTTCAGGGTTTTCTTGGGCTTCACGCGCGGTTTTCGGGTGGGGCTAAGGTTTGAGTTCTGCGCTTCTTGGGCTTCCCAGACAATATTGCGTTGCAGCGCCCATAACGACACTAGGTCTTTATCCTCAAAGCGGTTCCAGTGGTCGGCTACCGTCCATACCGGGTAAAGGTGTTGGGCCAGTTTTTCAGCGGCGGCCAGGGTAATGAAGTAGCCGCTTGCCAGCTACATACCGCCGCTGGCTTGCACTGCTTTATTCTTGGTTTGGCCCAGGATTCTGGCGCCGAACCGTTTGCCGCGCGTTATATGGGTAACCTGCACCATTGCGGCCTGGGTGGGGGCGAAATGGGCCGCCAAGCTGCCGGGGCCATGAGTGTTCAGGTAGGTGGCGAAGTTTTCATCCAGACACACGTCGTCTTCCAGTATCACGGCATGCGGAATGTTTTTTTGTACCATTTCCTGGTAAATGCCAATGTGGCTTAATGAGGTGCCAATTTCGGCGGCGCTAAGGCTGCCATATTCCTGTTGCGCGCGGATGCGGTTAACATGGCTTTCCAGTGCTTCCGGGCTCATCAACCGCCCGTCAACAGCTTTGAAAAAAGTAGGGGTGATACCCAGCTTGGCCAGGCGCGTTTGCATTGCGCTGCGCCGCTGTGTATCTTTTTCAAGGTTAATTACAAAGCACGGAATAAGGTTGGGCATAACGGTGGTGGGTTGCGGTTTTTATGGTGCATATTTTATATGGGTGATGTCAGTGCTTGTTAAACGATTGGGAATGATGGGTGTGGCGGCGCTAATGGCGGCTTTGGGTGGCTGTATTTTGCCGATTGAGTCTTACACGCAAGCCATTGGTGAAGAAGATGTTTTGCCCAATGGTACGGCGGGTGAAGTGCGCGCCAACCCCAAACGTAATGCAACGCCTGTTGAGTTGGAGGCCATTCAACGTGCAGTACGCACGAACCCGTTGCTGTCGAACGATCAGGTAGTGTCGAACGTGCGGGTTGAGGCCGTTAGTAAGCCTGTTGTGGGTTTTTGCGGGCGCTTGGAAGAAAATGACACGGCGACGGCAGGCAAGGAAGAGGGTGTTAAGAACGCACGGGCGCCGGTTATTACTGGTGTGCTAAGAACCGTAGAAGGCCAACTGCTGGCGTACGACCTGCGCTACGGCGAACAAGCGCAGTTGCGTTGCAACTACATGGCGTTCTGGCCGGATTCGGAACAATAATTATAATAGCGCCCGGCGCGAACTTTATCTTTCTTCTTCATGGCAACTAACGTTGTTTTCCTTCGCAGCATGCAGTTTTTGGGTGGTCATCTTGTTACCTACCCTTTGCTGTATCAGCTAAGGCAACTTTTTCCGAACGACAAACTCCATGTGGTGGGTACCGACCCGGTAGCGGCCCATTACGAAAGTACGCCGTGGGTGGATTCCTACATTCAGGCTGAATGTACGCGCACGAAGCTGG
>NZLH01000229.1 GCA_002694155.1 Pusillimonas sp.
CATAAACAGCGAGGCTTTAAACGTGGCGTGGTTCATCATATGAAACACGGCAGCAATAAGGCCCAGCGTACTATTCATGCCCAGCAGCAGGGTAATTAGGCCCAGGTGCCCAATGGTGGAATAGGCCAGTACGCCTTTCATATCGTTTTGGAAAATGGCGGCATAAGAGCCCATTACCAGGGTAATAAGCCCCGCGCCGCCAATAATCCAGAACCATTCTTCGGTACCCGCCAATACCGGCCAGAAACGGGCCAGTAAAAATACGCCTGCTTTTACCATGGTGGCCGAATGCAGGTACGCGGAAACCGGCGTAGGCGCGGCCATGGCATTGGGCAACCAAATATGGAATGGAAACTGGGCACTTTTACTAAGTGCGCCTACCGCCACCAAAATGACAATTGCGGCATACCAGGGGTGGGCGCGAATTTGTTCGCCAGACGCCAGGACCTTGTCTAGATCGTAGCTACCGGCAACGTGGCCTAACATGAGCATGCCGGCCAGCAGGCATAAGCCACCCATACCCGTAATGGTTAGCGCCATACGGGCGCCGCGCCGGGCATCCAGCCGGTGGTTCCAGTACGCAATAAGCATAAAGGACGACAGGCTGGTGAGCTCCCAGAACACCACCAGTTGAATTAGGTTGCCGGACATAACAACGCCCAGCATAGAACCCATAAACAACAGGAAAAACGAGAAGAACCGGGGTACCGGATCTTTAGGCGACATGTAATACCGTGCATACAGCACAATAAGAGCACCCATTACCGACACCAGCATGGCAAATAGCCAGGCGTAGCCGTCTAATCGCAAAACAAAATCAATTTCCAGCGCAGAGGGAATCCAGGCTAGTTTTAATTGAATGACCTGGCCGGCGGCCACCTGAGGATAAAACCCTGCCAGCAAACCTGCGCAGCAAAGTGCAATAAAGCCGGCCAGCCATGCCTCGAGGTTGCGCGCGTTACTGGGTAGAAACGCTGCAAGAATACTTCCTATAAACGGTAAAGCCAGGATCAGCAGTAAGGTCATCGAGCCTCGGGGCGGGGACGTGGTTTATTGGATTTTGGCCTTCCAATAATACGATACTTTTATGGCCACTTCGTGCGTAATGGCGAAAAAAAAACCGGCATTTGCTGCCGGTTTAATGCTTTTTCGAAAATCGATTTTTTAGCGGGTTTTACCAAGTGCGTATACGGCCGGTATCAATATGAATAAACTGACTTTTCGGGTAGTAGCCTACGCCACCGGCTTTTAAAGAAATAGCGGCGTCGCGCAGTTCGGCCAAGGGTACCCCAGGCAGCCGCACATCAATAGCCTGGCCTTCCATGTGCAGGCTACGCTTGGCTACACCCCCGCCGCGGGTTTTGCGCAGTCGTTCGTTGGTTTGCGGATCGCGGTAGCCAGAGATCACTTCAAAGGATTTTTTTACGCTTAACAGGGTGCGAATTTGGTTAAGCTGGTCGTACAGGGCTGGGTCCATAGTGCCCACGGCACCAGAGTAGTGGTCGCGTAAAAACACATTCAGGCGTTGCAGCGCAGGCGGAAGGTAGTCATCGTTCAGTGCGTAGACCAGTTTTACCTTTTCAAGGGTATGGGTGTGGTCAAGCGCGATGTCGCGTTCGAAAACGCGAATGCCTGAAAGGGCCGGTGTAGACAAAACAGGCGCCGCGCCTAGCAGCGACAGTGCGCCGGCGCGGCGTAGAAATGAGCGGCGCGAAAACGCGCCGATGGATGGTTTTGAAGCAGGGTGTGGTGGCATGGGCAGGCCTCCAAAAAACAAATTCGAATGTATTATCGCCTATTTTTCAATGCCTTACTTAACGTCGCATCGTGGCCGTAGATATCGTCGTAGAAGTAGACTTTGCCCTCACGCACAATAACCGTGCCATAGGCCAGAACAACCGGAATGGGGTCGTTTAGCCGAATAGTTTGTGATTTACCAGCTTGCATGGCTTGTTCAATGCGGTCGCGTGGCCAGGCCGGGTCGTTCTCAAGTACAAACTGTGCCAGCGCTACAGGCTCTTCTACACGAATACAACCATGGCTGAAATCGCGCCGCGAGCGTTCGAACAATTGCGGTGCCGGGGTATGGTGCAGAAAAATATTCGTGTTGTTGGGAAAAATAAATTTAATGTCGCCCAAGGCGTTAAGAGGGCCAGGACGCTGTCGAATGCGTGCTTGGCCGCTTAGCACGGCCTGTAAGTTGGCGTCGGTTAACTGTCTCGATACCGAGCCATCGCTTTTTACGAACTCAAAACCTTGCCGGTTAAAGTAAGCGGGGTCGCGCCTTAGGCGAGGAATGGTCTCCCCACGCGCAATAGAGGGCGGCACATTCCAGTAAGGGCTAAACTCAATAAAGCGCATGTCTTCATCGAACACAGGGGTGGATGTGTCTAGTGCCCGCCCAACAATTACTTTCATGCTTAGTTTTAAGTCGATATAGCCTTCTTGGTCGGTTTCGTATGCACGTAGAACGAATTCGGGTACGTTCACCACAATCATGCGACGGTGCGATTGCAGGGGAGTCCAGCGCAACCGTTCTAGAGTCAGCGCCATTTGTTCATAACGTTGCTCTGGGGAAATGTTCAGTTGGCGCAATGTGGCCGGGCCAATAACGCCGTCTACCTCCAGGCCGTGGCGATGCTGAAATGCACGAACACCTGCCTCTAGAGTGTCGTTATATGTTTGGGGGGGCTGGGTATCAATGGGTAAGTCGCCCAATGCTATCAGGCGGCCAGTTAATGTTTCCAATGCGGTATAGGGCTGACCCATTTCCAGCTTCTTGCCAGCAGGCATGGGTAGGGGCGCAGACCAGGCTGGGTGCTGTGCCAGCAATCGATATTGCGCCATCGCTTTAACCAGTGCGTCGTACATGGGCACTTGTGGTTGGGCCTGGCGTAAGGCATCGCGCACGCGGTTTTGTGCAAATGCTTCAGCTATGTAGGTACGCGCATCGAACGCGGGTTGGGGGCGGGGTTTAAATTTTTGGTGAACTTCGTGAGGGTCGACCCGGCCGTGGTGTAAATCGTTCAGGTACTTTTCCAAACTTGACGTCAGTTGTTCGTTCAAAGCCTGTTGCTGATGCGGCGCAAGCGTACCACCGCTTACCAAATGCGCAAATTTTTGCCATAGCTCGGCGGTGTGATAATCGGCCGGGTTTAAACCCTGGTGGCTTGCATTGGTTAGCGTTTCCAGTGCGTCCAAGGCTTGGTTAACGGGTTTGCCGTTTGCGTCAAGCCAGTTGGGCAAGGCAATAACTTCGATCGACGGTTCAGCAACGGGGGCTTCATTCTGGGCGTAGGTAGTTACTTGCCCTGTTAACAAAAATACGCAGCTAAAAAGCATCGCCCCCACTTTGAAGCGGGTGCGATGCTTAATGGGTAAACCCTGTTTTACTTTAACGGTTAGCTGGCTTAAAACCGTCTTTGTTAGGCATCTCAACTTTTGCAAGGTTGTCCTGGTTCAATGTTGTGTCTTTATCAATAATATTACCTTTCCAAAGTATATAGGCAGACACTGCATAAACGTCGTCGTCGCTCATGCTGTTGGGCCGGTCGAAAGGCATGGCCCGTTTAACGTAATCGAACAGAGTGGTGGCGTAGGGCCAGTAACTTTCTACCGTTTTAACGGGTGCTTTTTCGGGGTTGTTATTTACCAAGGTGCCCCGGCCACCGGCCAGGCGATCGCCAATGCCGCCTTCAAGGTTGGCGCCGTGGCACGCCAGGCATTGTTGCTGGTAGACTTTTTCCCCTTGCATAACAGTGCCAGACCCTTTGGGCAACCCGCGCCCATCGGGTAAAGGCGAAAAGAAAGGTTTCAAATCTTCGGCGCTGGCCGCTTCACCAAAATGGTATCTTTTGTCGTTGCCGTGGTCATCGGCCCATGCGTTTAGGCCAAGGCCCAAGCCCAGAGTAAGGGCGACCGCGGTGGCGATTACGATGGCGCGCCCGCTGCGCGCATATTTAGTAGTGGTGGACATTTGTAACCTCCCCCGTAGAAGCAACCTTCCAGCTTTGAATACCATTCAGGTGATACACCGAAGCCAGTGGGCCGTTGGTGCCGCGTTTTTCAATGAGTTCGCCAATAGTGGGCTGAACGTAGCCGGTTTCGTCGATACAACGGCTTTGCAGAATGGCCTCTTTGCCGTCCCATTCCCACGGAATGGTAAAGCGCGTATGACACATGGGTAGAATGGGGCCGTGCAATTTTGCTTCACGCCAGTTCTTGCCACCATCAACCGAAACTTCAACTTTTTTAACTAGCCCGCGGCCCGACCAGGCCAGCCCGGTAATTTCATAGAAGCCTGGCTGCTGCAACAGCATTTCACCCGACGGATAAGTAATGACCGACTTGGCTTCCATAGTGAAGGAAAACTGCAAAGCCGTGCCGTCGGGCATAAGGTCGGTATATTTCGATGTTTCTTCGCGCGTCATAAAAGGCGTGTCGGACACTTCCAGCCGGCGCAGCCATTTAATACACATATTGCCCTCGTACCCTGGCACCACCAGCCGCAGGGGGTAGCCTTGTTCTGGGCGTATGGCTTCACCATTTTGCCCATACGCCAAAAAGCAATCGGCCATGGCTTTTTCAATGGGAATACTGCGCGTCATCACTGCGGCGTCACCGCCTTCGGCCAGCAACCATTTGGCCCCGGATTTCAACACCGATTCATCCAGAATAGTTGACAGCGGTACACCCGTCCATTCGGATGTTGAAGTAAGGCCGTGGGTGCCTTGCACCGATTTCAAGGTGGGTTTAATCCACTCGGTTAAGCCATTGCCCGAACATTCCAGGAAGCAAATGCGCGACATCATGGGAAACCGCCGGATGGCTTCCATGTGGTATTTCTTGGGCTCTTTCACCATGCCATGCA
>NZLH01000230.1 GCA_002694155.1 Pusillimonas sp.
GGGTCATGCCGCCCTTGCCCCCTACAAGCCCCAGCCGATGTGCGGCAGGCGTAGGTGTCGAGTTCGACATTGTTTTCTCCATTCCCGACTGCGATTGGTCGGGGCTAATTGCGTGAATAAAACCACCATTCACAAAAATTCTTGTTTCCTACCGAAAATAGGGAAAACCCCCGCTTTCCGGTTAGCCTTGCAATATAGCACGAAAAATGCAAATTATGCAAGCTGTCAAACCGATATATTTTAGTGGAGCCTGAAAAATGTCTTGAAGGTAAAAAATATCTTATCAGGAGCTGGCGAGTAATTTCTGCTTGGTAGAAATATCCTATTTCCAGATAAATGCACTTAGCTGGCAGTTTCCATTTCATGTAAAGTTCTATTTATAGGCACGTTCGTTTCATTCAGAATACCGAACCACAATACAAAGAAACACGTAGATACTCTCAGCATGTCTAATACACCCCCCGCAGCCGAGAACCGCTTTGCGATTCGTGGCCAGTTCATTACCTACAACAGTGACCCTTTTTCTGAAGGGGATGACGCCGCGCTTGTTCACGAACCGGACGGCTTAATCATTGTCAACAACGGCACAATCGAGTACGCCGGCAGTTACACCCAAGGCGCACCCCTGCTTCAAGGGTGCCCCTTAACTCACTATAAGCACCAGCTTATTACGCCTGGCTTCATCGACACCCATGTTCACTATCCACAGCTACCCATCATTGGCGCTTACGGTGCCCAGTTAATCGACTGGCTGAACACATACACTTTTGTGGCCGAACAACGTTACGATGATCTTGGCTATGCGCGGCAAGTATCGCGCGTATTTCTCGACGAGCTGGCCCGCAATGGCACCACCACTGCAGCGGTGTACTGTACGGTTCATCCAAATTCGGTCGAGGCTTTTTTCCAAGAGGCCGACGATCGCAAACTACGAATGATTGCGGGCAAAATGCTTATGGACCGTAATGCCCCCGAGGCGCTTATGGATACACCCCAATCGGGCTATGACGACTCGCTGGCGCTATTAGAGAAGTGGCACGAAAAGGGGCGCTTATCGTATGCTATTACGCCACGTTTTGCACCAACCAGCACCGAAGCGCAATTGGATGCCGCTGGCGCACTTTGGAAAGCGCACCCGTCGGCCTACATGCAAACACATGTTTCAGAGAATAAAGACGAAGTCGAATGGGTTAAAGCGTTATTTCCCAATCGCGCCAACTATATTGATGTATATGCCCATTATGGTTTAACTGGCCCACGCGCCTTGTTTGGCCATGCCATTTACCTTGAAGAAACAGAATGGAAACATTTGGCTGAAACCGATTCATCGGTTATTCATTGCCCCACGTCGAACACCTTTCTGGGTAGCGGCTTCTTCAATTTTCAACGTGCGCTCCAACCCGAATCCGCCAGCCAGGCGGTACGCACCGGCCTGGCTACCGACGTTGGCGGGGGTACTTCGTTATGTATGCTGAAATCGATGGGGGAAGCATACAAGGTGGGGCAGTTAAGCGGCTATTCCGTTTCCGCCGCAAAGGCTTTTTATTTAGCCACGCGCGGGGCGGCCAAGGCACTGCATCTAGACAACAAAATTGGATCAATTGAAGCGGGAATGGAAGCGGATTTAGTGGTGCTGAACCCCGCATCCACCCCGTTACTAGCGTTCCGCACACAATACTGCAATTCAATTGAAGAGCTATTGTTTGTGCAAATGACCCTGTCCGACGACCGCGCCATTGAAACTGTTTATAGCGGCGGTCGAATAATAAAAGGCGGTGAATAAGTTAGCTTGAGCGCGCTACCGTAGTTAGAAAAATATCCCCGTAACGCCGTCCCAGGCCAGTTTCAACCCGGTAAAAAACAAGAATAAATACATTAAGCGGTAGAAGGCCTGGGGGTTAACCTTGTCGTGCAACCAAACACCCAGCAAGACGCCAATAACCGCCAATGGCGACAGTACCAACGACGTACCCAGGTTCGTGGCATCTAGCAAACCCAACACCGCATAAGGTATTAACTTCACATAATTAACAATGGCGAAGAAAATAGTAACCGTACCCACCAAGATTCGGGTGTCCAGGCGTTTGGGCAGCAGGTAAATCATTATAGGGGGAGCACCTGCATGTGCCAGAAAGCTGGTAAACCCCGACAACATGCCCCAGAAGCCGCCCGACATGTGATCGCGCAGTTGCGACATGGGCTTGGCCGGCTTTACGGTTCGCAAACCCTTCGTCCAGTGATTCAAGGTGAAAAGAATAGCCATTACACCCAGAATGAGCTTAAGGGCATCGTCGCTAATATATTCAAAGGTTAAATAACCAATTAAGGTTCCCACCATGGCGCCTGGAATAAGCTTGACCATTAAATCGCGGTCCCACGATCTTATCCAGGCCTTTAACCCCGTAATATCCATAACACACAGTATGGGCAGCATAATACTGGCTGCTTGCACAGGTGATACGGTTAACGACATAAGGGGAACGGCCAGCATACCCAAGCCCCCTGCGAACCCCCCTTTTCCAATACCCACAATTAGTACCGCGGGTATCGCCACACAATAAAACCAAGCATCCTGAATTAAGGACATAACGTCATTTCCAAAGTGGCGAAACAGCCGCCAACTAACTATCGGCGTGACCCGAACAACAATACGAATGATACAAAGCAAAACGCCATGCATTTCGCATGGCGTTCCATTACACGTTCAAAACGGCAATTATTTACTGCAGGGCAATTTCAACATCAACACCTGCTGGCAGGTCGAGGCGCATAAGGGCATCGACTGTCTTGTCGGTTGGGTCAACAATATCCATCAGACGCTGATGGGTACGAATTTCCATTTGGTCACGTGCTGTTTTGTTCACGTGAGGCGAACTAAGCAGATCGTAACGACGAATACGAGTAGGCAGAGGTACAGGACCCCGCACAACCGCGCCCGTACGCTTGGCTGTCTCAACAATTTCAGCCGCAGACTGATCGATCAATTTGTAATCGAAAGCTTTCAAACGGATGCGGATTTTCTGATTTTTCATGGAGATTCCTAAAGAACGATGTAGGCAAAGGGCTTACGCCCCTTGCCTTTAAAACTAAGTAAAAATTACTTAAGGATTTTAGCGACAACGCCGGCGCCCACGGTACGGCCACCTTCACGAATCGCAAAGCGCAGACCTTCTTCCATGGCGATCGGGGCAATGAGCTTAACCGTCATGGCCACGTTATCACCAGGCAACACCATTTCCTTGTCGGCCGGCAAATCGATTGTGCCCGTCACGTCGGTCGTACGGAAGTAAAACTGCGGACGATAGCCGTTAAAGAACGGCGTATGACGACCACCTTCTTCCTTGGACAGAATGTACACCTCGGCCGTGAATTCGGTGTGCGGCGTAATGGAACCGGGCTTGGCCAGCACCTGACCACGCTCAACGTCTTCACGCTTGGTGCCACGCAGCAAGATACCAACGTTATCACCCGCTTCGCCCTGATCGAGCAGCTTGCGGAACATCTCTACGCCTGTGCAAGTGGTCTTGACCGTGTCTTTAATACCCACGATTTCGATCTCTTCACCGACTTTAACCACACCGCGCTCGATACGGCCCGTTACCACCGTGCCACGACCCGAGATCGAGAACACGTCCTCAACAGGCATCAGGAACGCGCCGTCTACTGCACGCTCTGGCGTGGGGATGTAGGTGTCCAGTGCTTCGGCCAGTGCCAAAATGGCTTGCTTGCCCAAAGGACCTTCGTCGCCTTCCAGCGCTTTGAGTGCCGAACCCTTGATGATGGGGGTGTCGTCGCCAGGAAAGTCGTAGTTGGACAGCAACTCGCGCACTTCCATTTCCACCAGCTCAAGCAGCTCCTCGTCATCCACCATGTCGGCCTTGTTCAGGAACACGATGATGTAAGGCACGCCCACCTGGCGGCTTAGCAGAATGTGCTCGCGCGTTTGGGGCATAGGGCCGTCTGCGGCCGATACCACCAGAATCGCGCCGTCCATCTGGGCTGCACCGGTAATCATGTTCTTCACATAGTCGGCGTGGCCCGGGCAATCTACGTGAGCATAGTGGCGGGTTTCGGTTTCGTACTCGACGTGAGCCGTATTAATGGTAATACCGCGTGCCTTCTCTTCAGGAGCCGCGTCGATTTGATCGTAACCACGCGCTTCGCCACCATAGGACGATGACAATACCGTGGTCAGCGCCGCGGTAAGTGTCGTTTTGCCGTGGTCAACGTGGCCAATCGTACCCACGTTTACGTGCGGTTTGGTCCGCTCAAATTTTCCTTTTGCCATGTCTTTTAATCCTATCCGTGATATTCAAGGAAACTAAAAAATTTATCCTGCCTGTCTGTTTTCGGGAAAGCAGGTACTGCATTAACCGTTGCGTGCACTGACAATTTCGTCAGACACATTTTTTGGCGCTTCCGCGTAATGCTTGAACTCCATTGAGTAGGTTGCGCGACCTTGCGTTTGCGAACGCAGGCTGGTGGCGTAACCAAACATCTCTGACAGCGGTACCTCAGCACGAATAAGCTTGCTACCGCCCGGGATTTCATCCATACCCTGGACCATGCCGCGACGTGAAGACAAGTCGCCCATCACGTTACCGGCATAATCTTCCGGTGTTTCAACCTCAACAGCCATCATCGGCTCGAGCAGCACGGGGCTGGCTTTGCGCATGCCGTCTTTGAAGGCCATGGAAGCAGCCATACGGAAAGCGTTCTCGTTCGAGTCAACATCGTGGTACGAACCGAAGAACAGCGTTACCTTGACATCGACCACTGGGTAACCCGCAACGACGCCAGAAGCCAGAGTTTCCTCAATACCGCGATTAACGGCCGGAATGTATTCACGCGGAACCACGCCGCCCTTAATGGCGTCAACGAATTCGTAACCACCACCCGGAGGCAGAGGCTCGAGCTTGAGCACAACGTGACCATACTGACCGCGACCGCCCGACTGCTTGACGAACTTGCCTTCAACTTCTTCGCACGTTTTGCGGATGGTTTCACGATAAGCCACCTGAGGCTTACCGATGTTGGCTTCAACGTTGAATTCGCGCTTCATGCGGTCAACCAGGACTTCCAGGTGCAACTCACCCATACCGGAAATAATGGTTTGACCCGACTCTTCGTCGCTACGTACACGGAAAGAAGGATCTTCCTGCGCCAAACGAGACAACGCAATACCCATTTTCTCTTGGTCGGCTTTCGACTTGGGCTCAACCGCCTGAGAAATAACCGGCTCGGGGAACTCCATTCGTTCGAGCAGAATGTGCGAATCGAGATCGCACAGGGTTTCACCTGTCGTGACATCTTTCAAACCCACAACAGACGCAATGTCGCCCGCCAACACTTCCTTGAGCTCTTCACGGTTGTTCGCGTGCATCTGCAAAATACGGCCGATACGCTCTTTCTTGCCCTTAACAGGGTTGTAAACCGTATCACCCGATTTCAATACACCCGAATATACGCGTACGAAGGTCAACTGACCCACAAACGGATCGCTCATGAGTTTGAACGCCAGTGCCGAGAACTTGGCATCGTCGCGGGCTTCACGCGTAATGGTGTTGCCTTCATCGTCGACACCTTCAACCGGGGGAATATCAACTGGGGAGGGCAGGTAGTCAATTACGGCGTCAAGCATGCGCTGAACGCCTTTATTCTTGAATGCGGTGCCGCACAACATCGGCTGAATTTCATTGGCAAGCGTGCGAATACGCAGGCCCTGATGAATTTCCTTCTCAGACAACTCACCCGATTCCAGGTACTTGTTCATGAGTTCTTCGTTGGCTTCAGCCGCAGACTCAACCAGCTTTTCACGCCACTCGTTAGCTGTATCAACGAGTTCGGCCGGCACGTCGAGATATTCGAACTTCATGCCCATGGTTTCCTCGTCCCAGATGATGGCTTTCATCTTGACAAGGTCAACCACGCCTTTAAAGTTTTCTTCCGACCCAATTGGGATTACGATCGGCACAGGATTCGCTTTCAGGCGCGTTTTCAGTTGGTCGTGCACCTTGAAGAAGTTAGCAC
>NZLH01000231.1 GCA_002694155.1 Pusillimonas sp.
CAACGCTAACGGCCGATAGCCCCGTAGCCCATGACGAGTGGCGTGGTCGTGGCGCCGACTACATTGCCTACGGTTCCGTATCCCAGGCAGCGGGACAATACACTGTCACCTACCGGTTAACAGACACAGTACGTAAAACCGAGCTCGATGGCGTTGCTTTTGCCGGATCCGAAAAAGAACTTAGACGCATTGCACACCAAATTGCCGACCGAATTTACGAAAAAATAACAGGTACTCGAGGTGTTTTCTCTACACGATTAGCCTATGTTGTGCAGCGCGGCGACGTGTATGAATTACAAATTTCCGACGCCGATGGCCAGAACCCACAGGTCATGCTGCGGTCTAAGCATTCAATTATTTCGCCAGCATGGTCTCCCGATGGTAAAAAATTAGCCTACGTAAGTTTTGAGCTGGGCAAACCCGTTGTTTATGTACAAACATTGGCTACCGGTCAGCGCGTACCCATTGCCAACTTCAAAGGCAACAACAGCGCCCCGGCCTGGTCTCCGAATGGCGACAAAATGGCTGTGGCGTTGTCTCGCGACGGTATTTCGCAAATTTATGTAATTGATAGTGACGGCTCAAACCTGCGTCGTGTCATGCGCTCGCCACTTATCGATACCGAGCCACATTTCGCGCCAGACGGCAGTTCTATTGTGTTTACAAGTGACCGTAGCGGTAGCCCTCAGATCTACCAGGTTCCCGCAAGCGGTGGCGATGCGCGTAGAATAACTTTTAACGGAAGTTACAACATTTCACCGGCGCTCTCGCCCGACAGTAACAATTTAGTGTACGTTACACGCAGAGACGGGGCATATCGTATTGCAATGCAGAACATGGACACAGGCTCCGAGCAAATACTTACCGACGGAACCGATGACCAGTCTCCAAGCTTTGCACCCAACGGTATGCAAGTTTTGTACAGTGCAGTTCAAAACGGACGTAGTGTGTTGGCGGTGGTGTCTACAGATGGCCGCGTTCGACAAACATTATCAACCTTGGAAGGCAAGGTACAAGAACCCACATGGGGCCCGTTTACTAATTAAAATCTTTTCAGTGTGACTCTTCTTTTTAAAGGAACTTAAATGAGCTCGCGCATTACAAAAAGCCTCAGTATCGCAGCCTTGGCCGCTTCTTTGGCCGCTTGCAGCTCCGTCCCTCTCGATCAAGCCGGTTCCGGCTCGGGCGCAGGAAGTGACGGCGCTTCAACTGGCCAAATTATGGACCCCTTCAACCCACAAAGCCCCTTGGCACAACAAACCTCTGTGTATTTCGAATACGACAGCTATGTTGTACCCGACCAGTATCGAAATGTTGTCGAAATGCACTCTTCTTACTTATCAGGCAATGGCCAGCAGAAAGTACGCATTGAAGGCCATGCAGATGCCCGCGGTGGATCGGAGTACAACCTTGCCCTTGGTCAACGTCGCTCGGATGCTGTTGCACGAATGATGCAATTGCTGGGTGTGCGTGCCGAGCAAATTGAAACAATCAGTTTCGGGAAAGAGCGTCCACGCGCAATGGGTAATACTGAAGCCGACTACGCCGAGAACCGTCGCGCAGATTTCAACTATCAGCGCTAAGTTCTTAGCTTTGTACCCAAGCATACGCCGTAGCGTAAAATCGCTACGGCGTATTATCAAGAACAGGTAACGGTTATATGAATGTCCTAATCAAATCGCGTGCTTTACTGGCTGCTTCGGTCACAACTGCTCTGTTGGCTTTCTCTTCAACTGCCTCGGCCTTCGCCGACGACGACGCCCGGCGTGCCATTCTAGAGCTTCGCGAGCAGATACGACAAATAACCGAGCAAAATCAACAAGCCCGACTGCATTTGGCCGATCGAATCGAAACGTTGCAACAAGAAGTAGCCAACCTTCGTGGGCAAATTGAGCGTATGCGGTTTGAACTTGATATTAAAGATGGTCGTGGCTTAGGCTTGAATCAGGACACCCCACAGGTAAGCAATCCGCAAGAGCAAGCCGCCTTTGACAAAGCCATGAATTTCTTTCGCGGCGGCCAGTATAAAGAAGCTGCCGAGAGTTTTGGCACGTTCTCCAGCAACTACCCGAACAGTCAGTTAACAGCTGATGCCCGCTTTTACCGTGGCAGCAGTCTATATGCCTCCAAAAGCTTCGGGCCCGCAATTACGGAATTGCAGGCAATGGAGCAAAGCGACCCTGACCATCCAAGGGCACCTGACGCACTGCTTATTGTTGCTGCGGCGCAAATTGAACAAAACAACCTTTCCGGTGCCCGAGACACCCTGCGACGCATTGTGGACAAGTATCCACAAAGTAACGCCGCTCAAACAGCACAAGAACGTCTGAAGCTCCTGCAATAATGCCTTTCACGCAACCCTCCGGAATTAGAGCGACATACCGGAGGCAACAGCGAAACAAACTTTGGCTATTGCTATGTCTGGCATTTCTGGTTTTGGTGGCAGCGGTTGCCGATTTACTTACTGGCCCCGCTAACTTTTCGATTTCCGACACCATAAAGACGCTTTTCTGGCCTGCACACGCAAGTGGCCTTGAAGCCACTGTAATCTGGCAACTGCGTGTGCCGCAAACAGGAATGGCACTGGCTGTTGGCGCTGCACTAGGCATAGCCGGGGCGGAAATGCAAACCGTCCTCGATAACCCATTAGCCAGCCCTTTTACACTGGGAGTGTCGTCGGCGGCCGCACTTGGCGCAGCGCTGGCCTTAACGTTTAATTTTGTTATTCCAGGTCTTCCTGCACAAGCAGGCTTGGTAGGCAGCGCCTTAATTGCGGCTTTAGCATGCGTCACCTTGCTTGACCGCATCGCGTCCAGAGCAAACGCTAACGCAAATAGCATTGTTCTGTTTGGTATTGCCTTGATATTCAGTTTTAACGCTGTACTCGCCCTTATGCAGTACCTGGTCAGCGCTTCTTCATTACAACTTTTGATTTTCTGGATGATGGGCAGCCTTGCCCGTAGCACCCCCAGTAGTGCGCTTATGGCCACAATAGTACTAGTTGTGGTTCTTCTTATAGCAATGCGTCAGGCTTGGCAATTAACGGCTTTACGCTACGGCGACGAACGCGCACGAACCCTTGGGGTTAATACTCGCAGGCTTCGAAGAAGCAGCTTGCTGCGCGTTGGTGTTCTAACTGCCGTATCAGTATCATTAACGGGTGTTATCGGTTTTATTGGCCTGGTTGCACCCCATATCGCACGCACCCTGATGGGCGAAGATCACAGGTGGTACTTACCAGCCAGCGCCTTAACCGGCGCCTTTTTGTTACTTTGTGCCTCCAGTCTATCAAAAGTACTGGTCAGCAACACGCTATTACCGGTAGGCATTGTTACAACCATCGTGGGTGTCCCGGTTTTTGCCTGGATCGTATTGCGCAAACAGTCCTAAGCGTCTTCTTTTATGGTTTCCGTTCTGCAAGCATCTGGTATTACAACTCGCTTGGGCAATAAACTGGTTTTGTCTAACCTTAACCTGCCCGAACTAAACACGGGCGAGGTTAGTGCATTAATGGGCCCCAACGGCTGCGGGAAATCAACCCTGCTTAAAAGTCTGGCCGGCTTAGTTAATTGTCAAGCCAGGACACTAACCTATGATGGCAAACCATTAGCCCAGTCGACGCCCAATGAGCCCAGCCCTTTAGTGGGATACCTTCCCCAGAACTTGCCGGAAGGGCCTAATTTGACCGTTCTGGAGGCTTTGCTAGTGGCACTGACAAATACAGCCCAAAGCGTGTCTAAACAAACGCGGTTGCGGCACGCAGAGCTGATTCTAGAACAGCTTGGCATACTGGCGCTGGCGCAAGCGCGCGCCGATCGTCTTTCTGGCGGGCAGAAACAATTGCTTGCGCTGGGTCAATTACTGTGTAGAAATCCGCGCATCTTGCTGCTAGATGAGCCCTTCTCTGCGTTGGATATGGCGCATACCTATGCTGCTATGAATCTGCTGAAAACCATCACCCAGCAACGGCAACTCATTACTATTTTTGTTACACACGACCTTAACTTTGCTTTGCACAATGCAAATTCTGTCTTGCTGATGCACAATGGCCAACTTAATCACGCCGGCCCACCTGCATCAGTGTTAAGTCCGAGTAGAATCGCGGAAATTTTTGGGGTGATGGCCCGAGTTGAATACTGCAGCAGAGGCAACCCATTTATCTTTATTGATGGCCCTGCCAAGAACAGCTTGTAAGGTAAATTATTGCAATGTCAGCAAAAACTGCCAGCTACCTCGAACAAACCTGCGAAATAAATAACACTATTTGCCATTATGTAGAAGCAGGCGTCGGCTCACCCGAGACATTGTTAATTCATGGTTCATTATGCGACTATCGTTACTGGCGCTGGCAGCTACCGGCTTTCGGGGCCACGTCATGCACCATTGCACCCAGCTTGCGCGGTTACTGGCCACACACCGGCCCCCACCCCAGTCAAAAATTTTCGGTATTGCAACACGCCCTGGACATGCAGGCACTTATAGAAATGCTGTCGCCGAACCGTCCGTTACACGTACTGGGCCATTCGCGGGGCGCATTGGTTGCAATGGTGCTTGCTGAGCTGGCGCCAAATCATGTCCGCTCGTTAATCCTGGCAGACCCCGGCTTTCACTCAAGTTCGTTGCCCCCAAGCCATGGCTTTCAAATTGAAGCGGCCGAGAAATTTCGTCAGGGGGATACCGAAGGAGCATTAACGCTTTTTATTGACTCGGTAAGCGGCGAGAATACGTGGGCGCGCACAACAGGCTGGTTCAAAACAATGGTTAAAGAGAACGCAGCCACCATTCTGTCGCAGGAGCTAGAGGCGGATAAAGAATACGACTTGAACCGTGTACCCAAATTAAAGTGCCCCACATTACTGCTTGGCGGCGCAAACAGCCCCCCTCGCTATAAACATATTTTGGATATGCTTGAGTTATTGTTGCCAGACGTGCGCCGGGCGACAATTCCGTTGGCGACGCATGGCATGAACCTGGCTAACCCTAAAGCATTTAACAATAATGCCTTGGCGTTCTGGCAGTCGCTAACCCACCCTAGTGCGACATCCCCGCAGAATGCTTCAGCGTTCCCGCAGGCTTAACTTCACACGAGGCCACCACTCGTTCGTTGGATTTCAGCACAATCGAGACCTCGACCAGATCTCCAACCTGTACCGGTCGATTCGCTTTCTCTAGCATAAGGTGGTAACTGCCCGGCTTGAATTCCAATTGTCCACCCGCTGCAACCGGTACCTCGGAAACCATCGCCATGCGACTTAACCCATTCTCGTGCCGGGTTTGATGAACCATCACATCGTCGAACGCGTCTGCCACTGCTGCTACAACGACCACGCTCTCTGATCGATTGTTGTGCAAAAGGAAGTAACCCGCCGACGGTGCCGAACCCGGCAATAAACGCAACCAGCAGTTTTCGGCCTTGACGTTTTCTGCAACTGGCATCTGCTGAACCATTTCACCCGACATGGGCTTCGACGCATGATGCCCTTGCTGCCCATGGTTACCATGCGAATCAGCCCACGCTGACGCAGCCATGACACTTTGAAAACCCACAACTGCCATAAATTTCAAGAACTTCATCGTATTTCCCTATTGCATTTTCCGTGCAAATTTTACGCTTTTTTTGACCTTATCGTTCCCGCTTAAGAAAAAGGGTTGGAACTATGCTTTATTCAAGATGTTGCATCCAAATAATTACCCCTAAGATAACTAAAGTTATCGGAAAACCGACCGTTAAATAGTTTCGGAACTGTCTAAAGATCTCACCGGAGACAACATGAAAGGGCTTCGCAACCTGAAAGTAAGAACCAAGCTAATTGGGGGCTTTCTTATTGTCGCCGCCATTGCCGCCATTATTGGCGTCGTTGGCATGCGATCCATGCAGGAAATTAATCATTTAACGCAACGAATGTATGAAGAAGAATTTATTGGTCTTCGCCATGCCAGCGAAGCAGATCGCCAGATCATCGCGGCTGGTCGCGCGCTAAGAAGCACGCTGCTTACCAGTACTGCCGACGCCTATCGAAGCGAATACTTTTCCATCGACAACCACTTTATGTCGGCGCGTCTTGCCCTTGAAGATCTTGGAAAAACCGCCATGTCGGAGCGAGGTAAAAAGCGCGTAAGCGACGCGCAAGAAGCACTTGAAGCCTACATAAAAGTGGCCCGCGACGTAGTCAGCGATGACCCATCCGTTAGCTTAGGCAGACTAGACACAATCGAACGCGTATTCACTGAAATGCGCCCCATGGGCGACGAAGCGGAAAGCCTGATTAAGCGAATTGTTTACGACCAGCAAGACGATGCCAAGGCAGCTACGCGCCAAATTCAAACTATTTTTCAGCAAACCTTACTCGTTATGGTGGTTTTAACGGCTATAGGTGTGCTTATAGCTATTGCGTTAGGGTTACTTATTACACGCGGCTTCACGCGACAACTGGGTGGCGAGCCAAACGACGTGGCCCGCATCGCCGGCTCTATCGCGAAAGGCAACTTGAACAATTCAATTAAAGTACCCAAACGAGCTCAGGGCAGCATTATGCATGCCATGCATCTCATGCAGGAATCTTTGCGTAAAGTAGTCGGTGCTGTTCGAACCAGTAGCGACCACATTGCAACCGGTACAACACAAATTGCAGCAGGCAACACCGATTTATCGCAACGAACAGAAGAACAGGCAGCCAACCTGACAGAAACCGCGGCTGCTATGGAAGAGCTTGCAAGCACCGTGAAAAGTAATGCAGAGGTCGCACAGCAAGCCGCACACATGGCAACCTCGGCCAGCAAGTCGGCAACACAGGGCGGTGACGTGGTGCAAAATGTAGTCACCACAATGCAAGAAATCAACACATCGTCGCGCCAAATTGTCGACATTATTTCTGTAATTGATAGCATTGCTTTCCAAACCAATATCCTGGCGTTAAACGCCGCTGTTGAGGCGGCACGCGCCGGAGAGCAAGGGCGCGGCTTTGCGGTAGTGGCCAGCGAAGTTCGTGGTTTGGCACAGAAAAGCGCGTCTGCGGCAAAAGACATCAAAAACCTAATTGACAACAGCGTGAAGAAAGTGGACGCCGGTAGCCAATTGGTAGATGAAGCCGGTACTGCAATGCAAGACATTGTGAATCAGGTCCAGCGTGTAACCGATCTAATTAACGAAATCAGCGCGGCCACAACCGAGCAAACCTCTGGTATTAATCAAATCAACGACGCGATCTTGCAGCTAAGCGATGTTACGCAGCAGAACGCAGCGTTAGTACAGCAATCAGCCGCCGCGTCAGACAGCCTCAAAGCACAGGCCAACCGATTGGTAGAGGTGGTTAACCTATTCGACATCGGCCAAGAGTATATCGATGTTCAAGCGCGTGAAATTGCACGCGATACAGAACATGGCTCACGGCAACCCGCCTCTTCCGCAGCAGCGCAACTGCCATCCGGAACCAAGAAGAAAAACTTATCTGCCGAACGGTCTCATCATGATGAAAGGCATGGCGAAACGAACAACACAAGCGATTCGCCGGATACACGCAAAGAGAAAAAATCCGGCCAAAAACAAGAGCACGAAACACACAGAAGTTCACCGGAACTGCGCCGTCCTCATCTTGGCTCGACAGACAGCGGCCAAAATCGTAATAAACCTCAAACCCCGAAAGAGGATGACTGGGAAGAGTTCTAACCATCAGAAGAACGCACTTGCATAGCACCACCTAACGCCCGACGCTGGTAACCCTGGCATCGGGCGTTTTTAACGTATTAGCGCGCTCAAAAATAGCAAAGAACTATCAATTTAATTTAAACAATTAATTTGTTTAATTTAAAGATAATGATTATCATTTACTTAAAGATTAGGGAGAGCGTGATGATCGTTATCGAGAAAACCAGCCAGGTATTTTTACACATGGGTGTTGCATTTGCCGTTACTTACGCCATGACTGGTTCAGTCATGACCGGGGGCTTAGCGGCTTTGGTTGAGCCCGTTTGCAATGTGGCACTGCTGCCTCTGCACGAAAGAATGTGGCGAAGAATTAAGGCATGGCGGGCGCGCCCCATGCAATCCATAGGCGACACAGTTGCATCGCATTGATGAGTGTTAACATTCGCAATTATCAGCATGTAACCGCAACACCTGCTAAGGTCACTATGGCGTCTTTCGAAATCGATACCATTGTTCAATCGTTAAGTGAAATCCGCCGAGAATGGCGCACCTCGCAAAACCGCTCGCGAGAGCCGGGTGGTCGCGAGTTTCCTTCCCGCGATGCGCTGGCTCAGGTTATGGATGCCCTGAAAGGGGCTCTTTTCCCCATGAGGCTGGGCCCAACAGACTTGCGCCACGAAAGCGAAGACTTTTACGTTGGTCACACTTTAAATACCGCACTACATACCCTGCTGGGCCAGGCTCGACTGGAAATTCGCTACCAACATCGCACCCAGTCTATAACCGATGCACAAATCGAAACACGTGCGGTGCAAGCCATAACAGGGCTGGCAAACCGCCTGCCTCACATCCGCAGCATGCTCGATAGTGATGTATTGGCCGCCTATCGTGGCGACCCGGCGGCGCAAACAGTTGACGAAGTGCTTCTGTGCTACCCCGGCGTTCTGGCCATGATTTATCACCGTATTGCACACGAGCTTTACAGCCGCAATCTCCCCCTGCTGGCGCGTATTGCGGCAGAAATGGCACACTCGCAAACCGGTATTGACATCCATCCCGGCGCAACAATTGGCCCAAGCTTCTTTATTGATCACGGAACAGGTGTCGTTATTGGGGAAACAGCTGTCATTGGCGAGCGTGTTCGCATATACCAGGCGGTCACGTTGGGGGCAAAAAGTTTTCCCACCGACGACGAAGGCACACTGCAAAAAGGTTTACCTCGTCATCCGGTTGTTGAAGACGACGTTGTTATTTATGCCGGGGCCACGATTTTAGGTCGCGTGACCCTTGGGAAAGGCTGCGTAATTGGCGGGAACGTGTGGTTGACTGAAGACGTGCCTGCAGGATGCGTTGTCACGCAAGCACGCTCCCAAGACACGCCCCGAACTAATTGCGCCTCAAGCTCTGGCATTTAATCTTCTATGCGTTGGCTAAGTTAAAAAGCCGCACTTAAAGAGAAGATCGCTGCTGCCCGACCCATATAACGCCCATCGCCATTGGTATAAACCTGGCGATCGGCGTTCGTGTCTACATAGGCTAACGAGGCAGTAATACCGTTACCCCAGGTTTTACTTAACCCCAACGACCAATCTGTATAAGAACCATC
>NZLH01000232.1 GCA_002694155.1 Pusillimonas sp.
GCACATTTAATTTAAGTGCTTTGTTGTAAAAGCCCGCCAGAGGATGAGGTTGCAAAGCCCACAATTATATAAGAAAAACAATAAGATGGAAAGCAATAATAGATTGAAACGGTTTAAAAACCGCCCAGGGTGCCCAACCACATAAGGCCCGGAATAGTCGCACCCCAAACAACCACCAGACAAACGTCGGTAACCATGTTGGCCCGCGTTAAGTGCCCGTTACTTTTAGCCCCACCCCGATTTCCACCAGTACCCGATGCCGTGCCAGTACGCACTGGCGATAAGGACGGCGATGGGGTTGCAGGCGTAAATGGCCAGTTGGCCCCCCCCCGCTGATTGGATGCGTTGTTTTGACGACTATTTTGTAATGTGTGGGCGCTGTAGCTTTTGCCGGTGAAAGATTTCATGCTTGCCTCGCTGTTTTAGCCCGTTTGCCTGAAACACAAACAGAAACTGTACAAAAAAACACTGTGGTTAAAAACAGTATTTTGATACTGTATAAAACCTCAGTGTTTTTGGCAAGCTTTTTTTACTGGTGTACAAAAAACCAACAGGCCGAAGCGCATTGCCCCGGCCTGTCATGCTTCACAGTGCGTCAGTTAACTCTGGCACAGCTTTGAATAAATCGGCAACCAAACCGTAATCGGCCACACCAAATATAGGTGCTTCGGCGTCTTTATTAATTGCCACGATAACCTTAGAGTCTTTCATGCCGGCCAAGTGCTGAATGGCACCGGAAATACCTACGGCTACGTAAAGCTGGGGCGCAACAATTTTGCCGGTTTGTCCAACCTGCCAGTCGTTCGGCGCGTATCCCGAATCAACAGCCGCGCGCGACGCACCCAGCGCCGCACCCAGTTTATCGGCCAGAGGCTCAAGAATTTTGAAGTTCTCGGCACTGCCCATGCCGCGGCCACCCGACACCACCGCATTAGCACCAGCCAGTTCGGGGCGATCGCTTTTAGCCAGTTCTCGACCAACAAACGACGACAAACCAGAGTCTTCGACTGCAGTCACAGACTCGACTGCAGCTTGCCCACCTTCAGCAGCAACACCATCAAATGCTGTCGTACGAACAGTAATAACCTTAACCGAGTTAGCAGACTGAACCGTAGCAATAGCGTTACCCGCATAAATAGGACGCTTGAAAGTGTCGGGCGCATCGACCGAAACAATATCGGAGATTTGGCCTACATCGAGTTTAGCCGCAACACGAGGCGCGACGTTCTTGCCCGACGCTGTTGCCGCGAACAAAATATGCGAATAATCGGCAGCCAGCGCCAGCACTTGTGCTGCCGCGTTTTCGGCCAACCCCTCTGCCAGCGATGCGCCATCGGCCAACAGAACCTTGGCAACACCTTGAGCCTTGGCTGCCTGATCGGCCACGGCCTGTGCATTTTGCCCCATTACCAGCACATGGACGTCGCCACCCAACTTTTCGGCAGCCGCCAATACGTTATAAGTTGCCCCTTTCAACTGGGCATTATCGTGTTCAGCAATAACCAGAATGGACATAATTACACCACCTTCGCTTCGTTTTTCAGTTTGTCGACCAGCGCCGGAACATCGGCCACCACCACACCAGCAGAACGCACAGGCGGCTCGGTTACCTTCAAAGTTTTCAGACGGGGCGCGACATCGACACCCAGATCTTCTGGCGTAAGGGTGTCAATAGTCTTTTTCTTTGCCTTCATAATGTTCGGCAACGTTACATAACGCGGCTCGTTCAAACGCAAGTCGGTAGTTACGATGGCAGGCAACTTCAGCGAAATTGTTTCCAAGCCACCGTCGATTTCACGCGTTACCTTAGCGGCGTCGCCGGACACTTCGACTTTGCTGGCAAAAGTTGCCTGAGGCCAGTTCAGCAAGGCAGCCAACATTTGCCCAGTTTGATTAGCGTCGTCGTCAATGGCCTGTTTACCCAAAATAACAAGCTGGGGGCCTTCCTTTTCAACCACGGCCTTCAACAATTTAGCTACTGCCAAAGGCTGCAACTCTGCATCGGTTTGCACTAAAACAGAACGGTCGGCACCAATGGCCATTGCCGTGCGCAGTGTTTCCTGGCACTGCTGTACCCCGCACGAAACCGCAATTACTTCAGTTGCGGCGCCTTGCTCCTTCAACCGGGTTGCCTCTTCAACAGCAATTTCGTCGAAGGGATTCATAGACATTTTGACGTTGGCAATATCAACGCCGCTTTCATCAGACTTCACGCGTACTTTGACGTTGTAATCAACCACACGCTTGACGGGTACCAAAACCTTCATCGAGCAGTTCCTCCGGGGGATTAAAATTTTTCCATTTTACAGCTTAGCCAATGCCTTGACATGGGCAACCGCACTGCGACCCAACGCAGACAAGTTGTAGCCACCTTCAAGAAAGCTAACAATACGACCTTGCGCCGACTTTTCCGCCTGTGCCACAAGTTGTTCGGTGATCCATGCATAATCATTTTCCACCAAACCCAGCTGGGCCAGGTCGTCTTCCCTGTGGGCATCGAACCCCGCTGATACAAAAATAAATTCGGGCTCAAACGCCTGTAAACGCGGTAACCAGTGGTCGGAAACCAGTTTTCTGACCACATCACCGGTTGCATAGGCCTCAACCGGTATGTTTAACATATTTTCAGATTTATTTTCAGTGTGTACGTTAGGAAATATCAGATTCTGATAAAACCCACACATTAAAACCCTAGGGTCATTCGCAAACATTTCTGCGGTACCGTTGCCATGATGCACATCGAAATCGATAATAGCCACTTTCCCCAGCTTAAATTTTTCAAGCGCATACGCTACAGTTACGCCAATGTTGTTGAAAAAACAAAAGCCCATAGCCTGATTAGGACGGGCGTGATGCCCTGGTGGCCGAACCGCACAGAAAGCGTTTTGAGCCTGTTGACTCATAATTTCATCAACCGCAGTTAAACCCGCGCCGGCAGCAGCCAATGCGGCTTGCAACGTGTGAGGGTTCATGTATGTGTCAGGGTCAATTTCAAAATACCCTTTTAATGGCACATGCTTTTTTAAATAATTTATGTGTTCGGCCGAATGCACACGTAACAGATCCGCATCAGTGGCCTCGCGCGCCCGGCAGGGCTGCAGCAACCCCTCTATTCCACTGGCAAGAAATTGGTCGTTAATTGCATCAAGTCGTTCAGGACACTCTGGATGCCAATTGCCCATTTCATGCAGATGACAAGCAGGATGAGTAATATATAGGGTCTGCATAAGGAAAGTTATGTTTAAAGCCGTAAACGTTTTACAAGCTGCAATTATTCTGGTTCTGGCCGGGTGCGCCTCGGCACCGAATGTTGCCACCAGCCAAGCTCAAGGTTCACAGACCCGCACCCAGGAACAGGCTGCCAATTCGCCAACCGCGCAAAACAAAAGTACAAGCCAGCCTGACCAGGAAAGCGAAACAACTAAAAAAACCGTCACTTTAGCGCAAGTATCGCCACGAGCGGCGGCAGCACCAGCAATACAAGCCGGTAGTTCGGTTAACCAGGCCAAAGGCTTTACCGATGCCAATGGCCAGCTATTACCAGACATTCAAGCCTACGCACGCGAAGTATCGCAAACCCGAAACGTGCCACTGAACCATGTTACGCAACTTTTGCGAACCGCACACTATAACCCAAAGGTAGCGCGCCTTATGACACCCTCCGGGGGCCGCATCAAACGTAGTTGGGTTACCTACCGGAAACGCTACGTTGAACCTGTACGTATTAACCAAGGCATTGCCTTCTGGCAAGAACACCAGGCCTTACTGAACCAAACCGCATCGCAATACGGTGTACCAGTTTCAGTTATTGTCGCCATTATTGGCGTAGAAACCCTTTACGGTCGCTATACCGGCAGCTTTGCCGTGCTTGATGCATTGGCCACATTAGGTTTTCGTAACCCCGATCCAAACCGACCAGAAAGAAGCCAATTATTCCGCGACCAACTGGCCGACCTGATTGAACTAGACTGGAAAAACGAACTTGACGCCCTGAATGCAACAGGGTCGTTCGCCGGTGCTATGGGTTTGCCCCAGTTTATGCCAGGCAGTTTGCGACGCTTCGCCGCCGATGGTGACCGCGACAATGAAATTGACCTGCATGGCAGCGTAGCCGACGCCGTCGCTTCAGTTGCGCGTTTCCTGCGCTTACACGGCTGGGAACCTGGCTTACCGGTATTTGCACCGGTAACCGTGCCTGCCAACGCTGCCAAATGGGTAGATGGCGGTTTGAAACCCACCCTAAGCTGGCCAGAATTGCAACAAGCAGGCTTTCAGGCACGCCCTGGTCACGCAAATGACGCCTGGACACGCTACCGCCTGGGCGTTATCGACCTGCTGGATGAACCGCGCAACCTTGCAGAATATCGCGTCGCCACCCCTAATTTCTTTGCCTTAACAGAATACAACCGCAGTTATTTCTATGCGACCTCGGTTGCCGAACTGGCCAACATTCTGGCCGATCGCATGGGTTACGGGCGTGCATTTTAAGGGTGGGCGTGGCAACGCCCACCCTTAGTGCAATCTTCGCTATACCTTTACTTAACTGGCCGGGTTAAAAACACCGGTCGATAAATAACGGTCGCCACGATCACACACAATA
>NZLH01000233.1 GCA_002694155.1 Pusillimonas sp.
AGATTTATCTTTCACAGGAGTAACACTTACTGCGAGAGGTGCTTTAATCTATAACTCAACTGAAGCTAACAAAGCAGTTTGTGTTTTAGATTTTGGTGCAGATAAAACTGCAACTTCTGGAACTTTTACTATTCAATTTCCAAACTTTACATCGAGCGCTGCTATACTAAGAATCGCATAATTGAAATAGGGGTCTGATCCGGTGGCAACTATAACTTATAATGTTACAGTCCAGTCAACTGGATCAGGCAACAAATATTTCATTGATGGTGTACAACAACCTACATTATATTTTGAAGTAGGTAATACTTATAAATTTGATCAATCTGATTCTTCGAACGGAACAGGCGGACAACACCCATTACGTTTTTCTACAACACCTAACGGGACTTGGGGCGGTGGTTCAGAATATACAACAGGTGTAACGACATCGGGTACACCCGGCACATCAGGTGCTTACGTTCAAATCGTTGTCAGTGCTTCAACTGCAACATCCTTATATTATTATTGTACAAACCACTCAGGCATGGGTGGAGCTGCACATGTCACAACTTTAGCACAAGTATCTTCTGCAGGTTTGGCGGCTTATGGGTCATCAACTTGGGGATCTCAATCTTGGGGTGGCAATAATCAACCTAACGTAACAGTCGGAACTGGACTATTAGCTTTTCCTGAACAAGGATGGGGTGGTAAAGCATGGGGTCAAAATTTATGGGGTGAATTAAGTGATAACACTATTGTTGTTACAGGAAATTCTTTAACATTTGCAATAGGCACTGAAACTGCAGAGGGAATTATTAATAAAGGTTGGGGTAGATCAACTTGGGGCTCTGCTGTTTGGAATGGTTTCGGTACTGTAATTCCTTCACAACTTTCTGCAAGTTTATCTCAAAACTCAGTAACTATCACAACAGAAATAAACTCTGGTTGGGGCGGTGGAGCTTGGGGAGAAGATGGTTGGGGTATTGCAGGAACTGTTCTAGTAACAGGAAACCAAGCGTCAATATCTTCAGCTTCAGGTCAGGATGCATGGGGAGCTGATACATGGAGTGCTTACAATACTAGATGGGGTGGTCAGGGTACAGTTGACGTAGCTATCAATCAAGAAATAAATGTAACAGGTTTAGATAGGTTAGATACAACTGTAGCTGACGTTACAGAAAAAGTTGCTGTTGAAGTTTTCTTACAAGAAAATCCATTATCTCCATTATCGACATCTGTAGGTCAAGCTGATCCTGCACCAGATTCAATGCCTTCAGGTGTACAACTTGCAACATCTCTAGGAACAGTCCAAGCCTTCAATGAACAAGGTTGGGGTAGAGATGCTTGGGGTGAAGAAGTTTGGGGTGCTGAAGGAGATTGGGTTTATGTAGATGTAACAGGATTTGGTTTAACAGTCGATTCTGGAGTAAGAGAATCTTGGGGACAAGATACATGGGGAGCATCAACAACTGAATGGGGTGGTGTTGCAATTACTGATGTAGATCTATCAGTTAATGCTGCTGTTTCAAGATCATTTACTCCGGGTTGGGGTGCAGCTATTGGTTGGGGTGCACAAGCTTGGGGTCAAGCGACTGTCGATATTGGAATGACTGCAAATGAAGGAACAGTCGACCCTGCACCAGATGCATTTATTACAGGATCTGCTTCAACAACAAATACAGGATCAGTTACTATTGGTGGTGATGCAGTAGCTAATCCTAGCACTAATTTATTGAACATTTCTTTAGGAAATGAAGATGCAACACCAAATACTCAAGTATCGCTTACAGGTATACAATTAACGTCAGTAATGGGTATTCCTACTGCTGGATTAAGTGTACTTGCAAACCCTACAGGAGTGACAAGTAGCTTCTCAACAGGTATAATAGGACTAAACGCATGGGAAATTGTTGATTCAGGAAGTGCTCCTACTTGGACCCTTGTTGACAAGGCAGCGTAATGGAAATAAAATTAAGGTATTATAAAAAAGGATAAATATTATGGCATCAAGTTATTCAACAGATTTAAAACTCGAACTAATGGTAACAGGGGAGAACTCTGGTACATGGGGAGATAAAACAAATACAAATTTAAACTTAGTACAACAAGCAATCGCAGGTTTTGAAGCAATAGATGTAGCGTCATCAGATGTTACTCTTGCAATGACTAACGCGACTTTATCAAATGCAAGAAATGCTGTTCTTAAATTAACAGGTACTCTTGCAGGAACTAGACAAGTTTTAGTACCAGATGGAATTGAAAAAACTTATATTGTACAAGACTCAACAACAAGATCAGGAAACACATTAACTTTCAAAACAGTCAGTGGTTCAGGCGTAACTATTGTAGAAGGTAAAACTCACATTATTTATGTTGATGGCACAAATGCTGTTGATGTATTTTTCTTAAAAGATTTAAGCGAAGATACTTCACCGCAGTTAGGTGGCAATCTAGATACTAATGACAACAATATAATTATTGATGACAACCATCACATCACTGATGAAAACAATAATGAACAATTAACTTTTCAAACTACAGCATCAGCAGTTAACAATACTCAGCTAACAAACGCAGCAACAGGAAATGCTCCTGAAATCGCAGCGATTGGTGGTGACACAAATGTAGATTTAAATGTAAACGCAAAAGGAACAGGAAGAGTAACTCTTGGTCCTGCGAAGATACAACAAACTACTGAAAAAGTTACAACTGAAGCAACTGCAGCAACCGGCACAGTCAACTATGATGTGCTTACTCAGGCTGTATGGAATTTCACAACTAATGCTTCAGGAAACTGGACATTAAACATCAGAGGAGATGGATCAACAGCTTTAAATGCAATTATGGACACAGGTGAGTCTATCACTATAGCACATATCGTAAAACAAGGTGGTACACCTTATTACAATAGTGCGGTACAAATTGATGGATCAAGTGTTACACCAGAATACTTAGGTGGATCAGCACCATCTGCAGGAAATGCAAACTCATTAGACGTTTACACTTATACAGTCGTTAAGACTGGAGATGCAACGTTTACTGTGCTTGCTGCTCTTAGCCAATATGCATAATAGTTAAAGGAGAAAAAAAAGTATGCCACTAATAAGTACCTTTGGAGCTGGATCAGGCAAAGGATTTGGTTTTGCTAGTTGTTCAGGTCCTGATTATGTTGAAGCAACCGGCGGTGATGCAACAATTACTTCAGGTGATTACAAAATTCACGTATTCACAGGAGACGGAACATTTTGCGTAGCATCAAGAGGAAAACCTGCAGGTTCTAATACAGTCGACTACATGGTTGTAGCAGGCGGAGGAGGAGCAGGGACAGGAACCGGCGGCGGAGGCGGCGCGGGAGGTTTTAGACAATCTCCAGGTACAGCTTCAGGTTCATATGCAGTATCTCCATTAGGAGCATCACCTGCAGTAGCAATAGAAGTTTCTAAAGGCGGAATGCCAATCACAGTCGGAGGCGGTGGAGCTGGAGCACCATGTGGTCCTGGTACACCTTACAGAGCTACTCCTGGAGGAGATTCAGTTTTTTCTAACATCACATCTACAGGAGGTGGTGCTGGAAACTACGGCGATGGTAATGATCCTTTGGGTCCGGGTTCAAACGGAGGCCCTGGAGGTTCAGGCGGAGGAGCTGGAAGATTAAATAATAACCCAGGTCAAGGTAATACACCTCCAACAAATCCACCTCAAGGAAACAATGGAGGAACCGGGCCTTTCAATACAGGAGCCGGTGGTGGTGGAGCAGGTGCAAACGCATCTGGAAAAACAGCGGGAGCAGGAGTAACCACTGCAATCGCACCGAGTTCATATGGACAATGTTCAAGTGGTTCAGCTTATTTCGCCGGTGGTGGCGGAGGTGGCTCTGACCAAACAGGAGATCCGGGTGGTAATGGCGGTGTCGGCGGAGGTGGCCGAGGCGGTAATAGACAAAATTCACCTATTGCAGGTACAGCGGGAACTGCAAATACCGGCGGTGGCGGCGGAGGTAGAGGACTACCTTCAAGTAGTGGAGTTGCCGGTGGTAGTGGTATCGTTGTAGTAAGGTATAAATTTCAAAATTAATTATGGCACACTTTGCAAAAATATCAGAAGAAAATATAGTTTTATCAGTTAATGTTGTTAGTGATGCAAACGCTGCAACAGAAGAAGCGGGACAAGCATACTTAGAACAAGTTCATGGCTGGCCTGCAAATCTTTGGGTACAAACTTCTTATAATACACATGCTAATAAACATAATTCAGGAGATGATTCAAAAGCATTGAGAGGTAACTATGCAGGAATTGGTTTTAGTTGGGATTCAGAAAATCAAATATTCTGGCCACCAAAACCATATGCTTCTCATACAAAAAATACTACAACAGCGAATTGGAAAGCTCCTCATGAACATGCACCATTAACAGAGGAACAAGAAGCACAAAATGAAGCCGGCACTCACTTCTGGACATATAGATGGGATGAAGCTGCATACCAAGCTGACAATACAGCAGGCTGGATTTTGACAAACCTAGATGCATAATATATAAGTTTTTACTTATATATGCACAAAAACATCATAAGCCAACAAGCAATATATTCAGGTGAAGTAAAAATGCCTGCAGGTTTTGAAATCGATTCTCTTGAAATGGCAAAAGATATTTTGGAAAGTTCATACACTGACGAAAAAGTGCCTTTTAGTAGAACTTGGGATAGACTTAATAAATTTATAAAAGAACATATACGAGTTAAGTTCGATCTTACTCTGTCCAACATGGAAACTTGGGGCAACATGTATTTGCCAAAAGATAAAACTAACCCACTACGAGAAACAGATTTGAATGATCTAAAAAACTCTCCTGATTATGTTTGTTTATATGGTATAATTGCAGAGGATGTTTCAGTAAGAATCTACTATAATGATAATAGAAGACAGGGCAAATTTATAGATATGGATTTATCTACAGATAAATTTATTATTTTTCCAGCGAATAATTTTTACCACATAGAGAATAGACAAAATAAAAAATTAAATTTTATACAAACTATTACATATGAGTATCTCTAAACAAGAGTATGTGTTGGTGAATCTACCATATATTAAAAAGGATCTTACACATTTCAAACGATATGCAGATTTAGCCTACAAACGTTTTTTACATAAATATGGTGAGCAACAAACTACAGCTTTGTACAACCAGTATAACGCTATGTCTCTTTTAGTCGGGTCTTCTAGTTACTATCGAATGTACAAAGACATTTTTAAAATAATTAGAAAATTTGCTAAAACAAAAAAACCTTTGTGGATGCAATCATGGTTAAATATACATGACGAAAAAGATTTACTTACATGGCACAATCACGCAGATTCTTTACTACATGGATATATATCCATAGACCCAAAAGACACAAAGACTGTTTTTGCAAATTATACAATAAAAAATAAAATAGGTAATGTTTATTTAGGGCCATCAAAAAATTATCACAAAGTCATTTGTAACAAAAAATTTAAGGGTAAAAGAATAACAATAGCCTTTGATGTTATTGATGAAAATAGTATAAAACATACTTATAATAAATATGGAGAAGTGAACATTAACTCAGGTTTTGTTCCGATATATTAATGAATTTAGAAAACTATTATTGGGCTTTTCAATCAGCCATACCACCAAGGCTTTGTGATCATATTATCGAACATGGCTTATCGAAGTCAGAGGTAATGGCACGAACAGGTGCTTTTAGTGATAATAAAAAATTATCTAGAGATGACATAAAAGATTTAAAACGCAAGAGGGATTCAAATATAACATGGTTAGATGATCCATGGATTTATAGAGAATTACACCCTTATATTGACAGGGCTAACAAAAATGCAGGGTGGAATTTTCAATGGGATTTTTCAGAACAATGTCAATTTACGAAATATAAACTTAATCAATATTACGACTGGCATTGTGATAGTTGGAATAAACCATATACGAAGGGTAATAACATTGGTAAAATTAGAAAACTTTCAATGACTTTACAACTTACAGATGGTTCAGAGTATGAAGGCGGAGAGCTAGAGTTTGACTTCCGACATTATGAACCTCCTAGGAGAGATGAATCAGTACACTTAAGACAAGCAAAAGAAATTCTACCGAAGGGATCAATGATTGTATTTCCCTCATTTGTGTGGCATAGAGTAAAACCAGTAACTAAAGGAGTAAGATATTCATTAGTAATGTGGAACCTTGGATATCCGTTTAAATAAATGCAATTATACGAATTTTTTAAAACACCAATATGGATAGAAGACAAACCAGAATTTATTAAGTCTTTAAACAAAGCATCAGATAAATATATCAAGGCTGCAAGAGACAAAGAAAAAAAATATATAAAAAAATATGGTGACTTTGGTACGTCATATCACTCATCACAATTAACTCTAGATAATGATTTTTATGATTTTAGAAACTATGTAGGTCAAAAGTCTTGGGACTTTTTAGATTGGCAGGGATTCGACATGTCTCAATACCAAACAATGTTTAGTGAGATGTGGGTGCAAGAGTTTGCTAAAAAAGGGGGTGGCCATCATTCAGCTCATGTGCATTGGAATCAACACGTATCTGGATTTTATTTTTTAAAAGCAAGTAGTAAAACTTCATACCCCGTGTTTCACGAACCACGGACAGGAGCTCGTGCAACAAAATTAAAAGTAAAAAATATGGAATTATCTAATGCTAATGAACTTGTTCATGTAAAGGCAAGACCTGGTATGTTAATAATATTTCCAGGGTATCTTGAACATGAATTTGTTGTAGATCATGGTAAAGAACCATTTCGATTTATTCATTGGAATATTCAAGCTGTACCCAAAATGATGGCTAAAGATGCGTAAGCACTCTTTTGTATACACAATCATAGAGGATCATGTCGAGGTAGATAAGGCAACCAAAGACAGAATAAAAAAAATACCATTAACAAAAGATATTGTCAGACCAGAGATGAACTTAACATCTTTTTATCAAACTTCTGAAGAGCTGTATAATTTAATTCAAGATAAGTTAGGTTCAATATTTAGTAAATTAAATCTAAAAGCAAAACATTGTTGGGTACAAAAGTATCTAAAAAATAGTTATCATAGTGTACATACACACAACCCAAAGGGTAAGTCTTTTGTTTGGTTTATAGAAGGTAATAAAAATTCTTCACCTTTATCATTTTATGATGTAGGTTATCCATCTGTGGATGTAAACAAAAATATAGTTTGTGACTTTGTACCGGGTAAGTTAATAATATTTCCTGGTTACATGCCACATGAAGTAAGACCAAATAAAAATAATAGCAGATTAATTGTAAGTGGGAATCTCGATGAGTTACAAAGTAATTGATAATTTTTTAAATAATCAATTTTATGAAAAGCTTTGTTATGATTTAAAAGGCGAAAACCATCCTTGGTATTATACAAAGGTAGACGTTGATTTAAAAAAAAGCATGAACAATGGTCTTTTCACCTATACCTATTATGGTGATCATAAACCCATGTCTAATTTGTTTGATGCTCACATAAGACCGATTACTGAAAGTTTAGATGTAGAGGCTCTAATACTAGTTAGAGCTAATCTAGTTTTGAGAGATGTCGACACCATTGAAACTCCATATCATACTGACAATAATTGTAATTATTCTACAACAGCAATTTTATTTTTAACCACATGTAACGCAAAAACTATACTGAAAGTAAAAGGTAAAGAGATCCCTGTAGATAGTGTTGAAAATAGGTTACTTTTATTTGATAGTAAAATAAAACACAAAGTATTATATCATACTGATGTTTGGAAAAGATTTGTAATAAATTTTAATTTTATACGAAACAAAAATGAAATCTACCCATAAATATAAAAAACAATATTTTGCCAAAGATACTTTTATACAGGGGTGGTATATGCCCGAAAAAGTTTGCGATGATTTGGTAAAGCTTTTTAAAGAACGTAAAGGTAATGCAAAACCAGGCGCAAGTTTATATGAAGGTAAAGTTCATGTAGATAAGAAAATCAAAGACTCTCTCGATTTAGAACTCGGTGCAAACAACTTCGAACCAGGTGTTTTTGAATATAGACAACATTTACAAAATGTATTAGATCTTTACATTAAAGAATATCCTGAAATAGATCGTCTTGATAAATTTAATGTTGAAGATGTTAATTTACAATGGTACCCTAAAGATGGTGGTTTCAAAGAATGGCATTATGAAAGAGGAGCTAAAACAAACATGGACAGGGTTCTAGTGTTTATGACTTATCTGAATGATGTTAAAAACGGAGGTACACATTTCAAGTATCAAAAGTTAACAACACCCGCAAAAAAAGGTTTGACAATAATTTGGCCACCAGATTGGACACATACACATAAAGGTGAAATTAGTAAGAATGAAAAGATTATAGCTACAGGTTGGTTTAGGTTATTATGAGTTTTAAGAAAAACAAATATACAATAATTAAAAATGCAATATCAAAAGATCTTGCAGCTTTTTGTGCTAATTACTTTTTAATTAAGAAACAAGTTTACGACACTTGTATGAAATATAGATACATTTCTCCTTTTGAAAACATGCTTGGTTTTTATGAAACCAAAGATGAACAAGTAGAAAATACATTTAGTGCTTACTCTGATATAGCAATGGAAACTCTTTTGTTAAAATGTCATTCTGTAATGGAGAAAGCGACAGGTTTAAAACTTAATCCATCCTATTCATATGCTCGAGCATACAAAAAAGGTGACGAACTTAAAAGACATAAAGATAGATTTAGCTGTGAGATATCGACTACCATGAATCTTGGTGGTGATAAGTGGCCTATACATTTGAGCCCAAAAGAAAATGTAGGTATACCTGATGGTAAAAAAATTACAGTCAAAAGCAAAGCTAAGGGAATTGCAGTAGATTTAGATCCAGGAGACATGCTTGTCTACAGAGGCACAGAGTTAGAACATTGGAGAGAAAAATTTAAAGGTAAAGAATGTGTTCAAGTTTTTTTACATTACAACAATACTAAAACACCCAATGCAGAAAAAAATATTTTCGATACTAGACCACACATAGGATTACCTAACTGGTTTAGAAGCAAATGATTTCTTTTAATTTTCCTATACTTAAAAATAAATTAAAAGGTAATTCACAAATAAAAACTAAACTTCTATCTTTAATCGACCAACAAAAATCTGGTGAACTAAAACAAAATGATGATTATTTCACTGATAGTATTTCGAGAGTTGATTGGGACAGACGAGACGATACAGAAAGAGAATGGGTCAAACTTGTTGGGCCATATTTACAAAAACACTTTACAGAAGAGGTAAAGAAAATTGGTTTGTCTCAAGTGCAAATATTTGATCTATGGTTTCAACAATATGATAAGGGTGATACGCATGGTTGGCATGTGCATGGACATAATTTTACAGGTGTATATTATCTTGAGTTCAGTAAAGATTCACCAAGAACTCAAATAGTTGAACCTCTTTCGTTGAGGATTATAGACGTAGATGTAAAGCAAGGAGATGTCATTATATTTCCAAGTATGTTTATTCACAGAGCTCCTCCTTCTAAAAGTAAAAACAGAAAAACAATTATTTCTTTTAACTTCAATGCAGATTATGTTGAAGATAACTTTTTAAAAAAAATAAATGAGCATGAAAATAATAGATAATTATTTACCTTATGAGTCTTTTCTTAAAATACAAAAGATATTAATGTCACCAGATTTTGCGTATTATTTTAATAGTACAGTCGCTGATGAAACTGATACAAATAATTTTTATTTCACCCATACAATCTATGATAAGAACTTAGTTAATAGTGATTACTACCATACATTAGAACCACTCTTGACTAAATTAGATACGATGTTTTTGAGAAGGATCAAAGTAAACTGCTATACAAGAAGTGAAAAATTAATAAAACACAAAGCACATCAAGATTATGAAGTAGCTCATAAGGGTGCAATATATTCTTTAAATACCTGTAATGGTGGCACTTACGTAGGTAAAAAATTTATTAAGTCAGTGGCAAATAGAATTCTACTATTTGATCCATCTGTACCACACTCAAGCACAAACTGCACTGACGAACAAGCTAGATTTAATATAAATATAAATTGGCGATGAACATTTTTGAATTAGATAACATTTTCGAAAGTAAGCTAAAAGAAGTAAACTTTCCTAGCAAACAACAAAAGCTCAGAGAGCTTTGGGATGTAGAGGGAATACTACATAATCAGAAATTTAAATTCGATTTAAGACCTATAAAAAATAATATAAAAATAGGTAGCTTTAGTACCAAAGCTGATAAGATGGTTTTTGATATGAAAGACAAGTGGATTATTGTTGATATAGAGGAATTACATAAATATTTGAAAGAAAACGATATGAAAAACGTACATCTAGAAAGTCTTGTATCTGACCTAGATTGGAACATAGTATTAAATAAGGTATAATACCCCCATGCCATTAGCAAAAATACAATTCGCACCAGGATTTAACAAACAGGCATCTGCATCAGGGGCTGAAAACCAATGGGTAGATGGAGACTTTGTTAGATTTAGATATGGTATGCCTGAAAAAATAGGCGGTTGGTCAGAGATAATGAATAAACAATTAGTCGGTGCAGCAAGAGCATCTCATAGTTGGGCTGATCTTGAAGGTAGAAACTACATAGCTTTTGGCACAAATAAAATTTTATACGTTTACGATGGTAATGACTTTTATGATATTACACCTTTCAATCCTGCATTAGTAAAAACGGGTTGTAACATTACTACAACAAATGGGTCAGCAATTGTAACAATTACAAGCACCACGGCTCACAACCTAGAAGCTGGAGATATACTTACATTTGCTAACGCTGGATCATTTACGGGAGGACAAACAGCTTACACAGCTTCTGATTTCAATGATGTGCTATTTGAAGTACAAGCGTCGCAAAGCTCTACTACTTTTACAATTTTGATGCCATCAGCAGAGACTGGCACAGGTGCCACTAACGATGGAACATTGGATACAAAACCATACTACAAAGTAGGTCCATTGTTACAAGCGTTTGGTTTTGGTTGGGGTACAGGGACATGGAATGCGTCCACATGGGGTACGGCAAGAACAACATCGAATGCTATTCTTGATCCAGGTTCATGGTCACTCGATAATTATGGCGAACTATTAATCGCTACCATCAAAAACGGAGAGAGTTTTTCTTGGGATCCAAACACAGGTGTATCAACAAGAGCAACAATATTATCGAATGCACCCACTCGATCAGTAATGAGCATGGTGTCTGACAGAGATAGGCACCTAATAATTTTAGGAACTGAGACTACAATAGGTAACACAGCTAGTCAGGATAAGATGTTCATTCGATTTTCAGACCAAGAGTCTTTAACGGATTACACCGCTACATCAACAAACACTGCAGGATCATTTAGAATAGACAGCGGAACAAAAATTGTTGGAGCAGCTAAGGGTAAAGATTACATTCTAATATTAACAGATACCTCTGCGTATCTAATGCAGTTTATTGGGCCACCATTTACTTTCAGTATTAGACAAGTTGGATCAAACTGCGGGTGTGTTGGACAACATGCAATAGTTTATGCGGATGGTCGTGTCTATTGGATGAGTGACTCAGG
>NZLH01000234.1 GCA_002694155.1 Pusillimonas sp.
AATCACGCGCAGGGCGCAGGTCAAGCGGCGTTGTATTCCCGGTGTATTCGTTAATCAGCGTTGCCAACTCAAGAATGGTGGTCTCTTTACCTGTCGCCAGGTTGTATACCTCGCCCTCACCACCTTTAAGCGCACAGGCCATCAACCCTCGCGCCATATCCTCCACAAATATGAAGTCTCGGCTTGCATTGCCCCCGTTATCTAGCGGCAATGCTTCTTTATTCAGTGCACGCCAAATAAAAGTAGGGGTAACGTTACGCCATACCGTGTGTACAGTACCGCGCCATTGGCCGGCACCAAGAATTTCCCGTGGGCCATACACATTGGAAAAGCGTGCCTTCACAAATGGCAGTTGGTGCTGCTGGAAGTAATAGTTCCCATACAGCTCACCAATAATCTTTGAAATAGAGTACGGGCTGTCGTGATAAAGCGTTACCGGTTGATCTTCCGTGGTTGCTGTCGGGGCATCGTAGGTTTTTTCGGCTACAGCACAGGCCGCCGCGGCGTAAACCACTTTCTTCAATCGCTTAATGTCTTTCAAGCGCTCAAATAACTTCAGCGACGTATAAGTATTGTTGTCATGGTCTGCCAAGGGGTCGGCAATGGAAGACTGATTTCCATGAAAACAGGCTAAGTGAAAAGCATAGTCCAAATCTTCGGGTAATTGCGCCAGAATTTGGTCGTTGGTAATAGAGCCGAAAACAAAACGAACCCGGTTGTCGTCTGGAATATTTGACACATCCGACGACAACAAGTTATCGACAACAATAATTTCTTTTGGGTCTTGCTGCAGAATCATGTGAACTAGGTTGCTGCCAACAAAACCTGCCCCACCCACAACCAACACACGTTGATTTGAAAAATCTTTATCCATTTCACTAGCCTGAGTTATGCCTTTTGTTCGGGTGCTTTCAAATGCGAAAAAACATCTGATACGCCGTATTTGTCGTACCACGCCAGTTGGCGTTGAATGGTTTCCTTGAAGCCAATTTCCGCGCGCCAACCGAATGCCTGCTCGGTTGCTGATGGATCCAGAGAAACCACCGGAACATCGTCGTCTGCAGGAGGCACTATTGGCACGTCCTGTCGGCCTAGCTCCAAATAGTCGGACACCAGATCAAAAATTTCCTTAATGCTATGCGCTTCACCACTGGCGATGTTGAACACACCCGTAGGAGCCCCTTCTACAATTGCCAGATCCATGAATGCCAAAAAGTCACTCATATCAAGAAAGTCGCGCGCTGTGTCGGAACAGAAACAGCCTTTGCCTTCTTTCAGGCGTTTATAGAATGTGGGGATCGGGCCAATGGATAAACGCGGCCCAGTTACATTGGCAATGCGCAGTGACAACGTAGGCACACCCGAGAGCAACATAAACTGCTCGCCGGCCGTTTTAGTAATACCGTAGCTGGTAAAGGGCGCCGTAGGGTGATCCGCAGGTATGGGCATCTGGTTTGGGCGGCCATAACAAAGCGCCGTTTGAAAATTCACCAGACGCTTTACACCATATTGTTTTACCGCTTTGGCAACAAGCGCGCTTCCAATTACATTCGTGCATGAATCTTCCACCCAGTCATCCGGGTCTTTGTAGGCCGCAGCGGCATGCACCACCACTTCTGGTTTGAACGATGAAAAAGCCTGCTCAAGCGCGTTGGCATCGGCAATAGACCCCTCAACCACTTTCAGCCCGTCTACTTCCGGTACTACTTCGCGTTTGCCCGTAGCGAAATTATCAAGAACATAAATGCTATGGCCTTTGGGTAACCAATGTTCAATTAGGTTGGAACCCAAACAGCCCGCACCACCCGTTATTAAAATACGCATCACATCCCCTTATTTCTTTTCCTGCAACCGCAAATGGGTATATTCACCTAACGTGCCGTGCTCTTGGTAATAGGCCATGGCTGCTGACACGGTTTCTTGAAGGGGGGTAAATTCTATTTTTCCAAAATCCTCAAACGTGCGACTCGGATCAAGCAAAATAGAGTAAACGTCGTCTGGGCCCAGCGCTTTAACCTCGGCCTTCGGCTTGCCCGGAACATCCAATGCTTCAACCACCGCGTCGTACAGCTCTTGAATGGCAACATCCTTACCAGACGAGAAGTGGTAGGCACCATGTCCGGTTCCGTCTACGGCTTTCACCACTGTCCGTGCCAAGTCTTTTACAAAAACGAAATCCCTGCGTGCTTCAGTCACAAAGCATTGCTTCCCGTCTTTCAAGCGCTGGTAAAAAATGGGTAGTGGGCCGGCAACATTACGGGGGCCGACCACATTAGCCAAACGGAACGTCACATAATCAACACCAGACAACTCCAAATACAGCTCGTTGGTTGTTTTCGAAATAGCGTAACTGCTACCACCGGGGTTACGCGGATGGTCCAATCGAATAGGTTGCTGTTGCGGCTTCAAGCCATAGCACAATGCGGTTTGAAAATAAATGAACCGCCCTACGCCAAATTTTTTGGCGGCATCAACCATATTGCTTCCGCCAACGCAGTTCGTTAGCGTGTCGTTATACCAGTCGTCGGGGTCTTTATAAGAAGCGGCCGTATGCACAATGGCGTCGGGCTGTAATTCTGAAACCAACTTTTCTACCAACGCCTTATCGGCAATCGTGTCAATAATGATTTTTAAATTGGGGTGCTCAGCCAAATGCTCTTTACGGCCTGTCGCCAGATTATCAATAACCCAAACGGTATCGCCGCGCTCTAACAACATTTCTGCTACATGAGAACCAATTTGGCCCAAACCGCCCGTGACTAATATTTTCTTCATAAGTAAACCTCAATTTAATAACTAATTATTTAATGTTTAACCAGTGCGTCAACAATGCCAAAAGCAGAGCGGCCATTGCCATAAGGCTGCGCATCGTTATTAGCCGGCTCTTTGCTCTGCATATCGATCGTAGCTTGGATAATTTTATCGGTGTCAGCGCCGACTAGCATATTCATACCTGCGTGCACTGTTTCCACCCACTCCGTTTCCTCACGCATCGTTACGCAAGGCACCCGGTAAAAAAATGCTTCTTTCTGCACGCCGCCGGAATCCGTGAGAATTAACTTCGCTGCTTGCTCTAAAGCCACCATATCCAGGAAGGCAACAGGCTCCAAAACCGTTACTCTGTCTAACAACGGCTGGAGGTCTTGTTCATATATCAACTTACGGGTTCTGGGGTGCAAAGGAAGCACAACCGGTAAGTCATTGGCAATAGAACCCAGCGCACTCATAATTTGTTTAAGCCTCGTTGGGTCGTCTGTGTTTTCTGCTCGATGGCACGTAGCCAACGTAAAGGCTTTTTCAGTAAGCCCTAAACGCTGTAATACGGTAGAGCGCTGTCGGGCCTGATCACGAAACGTGAGCGCTACGTCGTACATGACATCGCCCGAATTAATCACGCCTGACTTTACACCTTCCAGTTGCAAATTCTTTACCGCAGCTTCGGTTGGGCAAAACAACAAGGTTGAAATCCTGTCGGCCATGACGCGATTCACCTCTTCAGGCATGCGCATGTTAAACGACCTTAAACCCGCCTCAACGTGCGCTACGCGAATATGCAGCTTAACTGCCGCCAACGCACCAGCCAACGTAGAGTTAGTATCGCCATAAACCAAAACCCAATCGGGCTTCTCTTTTAGCAAGACTTGCTCAATGGCCTCCAGCATACGCCCCGTCATCAGGCCGTGGCTGCCGCCTGAAATCTCCAAGTTGTAATTGGGCTTGGGGATATCCAGTTCATCGAAGAACACTTTCGACATATTTTCGTCGAAATGTTGTCCGGTATGTACCAGTATTTCTTGAACCTGATCAGCATAAGTATCACGAATAACCCGAGACACTGCAGCAGCTTTAATAAACTGCGGGCGGGCCCCCACAACCGTCACCACCTTAATCATTGAGCCACCTTGATCAACTGCTCAACAATGATGTCTTGCGTGGCATCGTTCAAATCTGGCGACATGGGCAAACTCATCACGCGATCGGCCATCCATTCCGAATGCGTCACGGCACCCGACACACGGCTTAACCCGGCATAGGCTGATTGACGATTCAAAGGAACAGGGTAATGCACCGCCGTAGGCACGCCTTGCCCTTTTAGCGCCTCTTGAACCGCCGCACGGTTTTCAATAATAACGGTGTACTGGGCAAACACACTGGTGCGATCATTACGCTGAGTAACAACTTGCACCTTGTCTTGCAATAAGGCGTTATAACGCGCACCAATTTTCAAGCGTTGCTCTATTTCCCAGTTGAAGCGTTCCAACTTGCCAAGCACCACGGCACATTGAATAGTGTCCATACGCCCGCCCACACCAATTCGGCTATGAACGTAGCGCTTTTCCTGCCCGTGAACCCGTATTTCTTTACAGGCTTTTGCTAGATTGGCGTCATTCGTAAAAATGGCGCCACCATCGCCGTAGCAGCCCAATGGCTTACTGGGAAAGAAGCTCGTGCAACCTATGGTAGAAAGGTTACAGCTTTTGCGGCCCTTGTATTCCGAACCAAAGCTTTGCGCTGCATCTTCTATCACCACTAAATTATGGCGCGCCGCTATTTCATTGATTTCGTCCATATCGGCCGGTTGCCCGTACAGGCTTACAGGCATAATGGCTCGCGTTTTCGCCGTAATAGCCGCCTCTATTTTCGAGGCGTCGATATTACAGGTATCGGGCTCAATGTCTACAAAAACAGGCACGGCGCCTAATAGAGCAATCACCTCTGCCGTAGCAACGAAGGTAAACGGGGTGGTGATAACTTCATCGCCCGGCTTAAGGTCAATGGCCATTAAAGAAATCAACAAGGCTTCTGTACCCGAAGCAACTGTTATGCAATGGGATGCCCCAGTGTAGTCGGCTAACCGGGTTTCAAGTTCGGTTACCTCGGGCCCCATAATGTATTGGCCGTGATCCAAAACCCGCTGAATGCGAGCGTCAATGTCCTGCTTAAGCGCCTGATACTGCGCTTTTAAATCAATGAACTGAATTGCCATATCCCCTCTTTACCTTTTTAATCGCTTACGCCCATTTTTATTACTCAAGACTTAGTGATGATTCCTGCAATACATAGGTTTTGCCACTTGCCGGGCAAACCGCCTTGCCACTGCCTTCAACAGGCAGCGGTAACCGCTCGCCATGCTCGCTCATCCAACCAATTTGTTTACCCGGCACACCCGCAATAAGCGCGTACGGCTTAACATCGCGATTCACCACCGCACCTGCTGCAACAAACGCGTGTTCGCCAATCGTTACGCCGCACACAATGGTGCAGTTCGCGCCCAAGGTCGCCCCTTTTCTAACAGTGGTTATTCGATACTCGTTCTTCCGCAAGACCGCCGCGCGTGGATTATAAACATTAGTGAACACCATGCTGGGCCCGCAAAACACGTCGTCCTCAAGCCGAACCGCGTCGTATATTGATACGTTATTCTGAACTTTTACGTTGTTGCCGATAACAACGTCATTTCCAACAAACACATTCTGGCCGAAAGAACACCCTTTTCCAATTCGTGCGCCACCGCAAATATGCACAAAATGCCAAACTCGGCTGCCTTCACCTATAGAGGCGCCCTCGTCAACGATTGCTGAAGCGTGAATTGAGACCGTCATTGCACACCTGGAAAATGGGTAACAGCAAAGTATAACGTTTTACGCTACTTAAAGTAGGCCGCAACGCGTTCAGTTGACTGAATACGAACCGTGAGCAGACGACGCAAATTATTAATTAAATAGTTATACCCGATAGTTTTAAACTAACTAAATATAATTAACTCATTAGCTAAGCTTGACCAACCTTAATTAACTTGTGATGGCTAGAGTCCCTAGAATCCAAAATGCTGCCGCATTATGAAAGTCCTTCTATTAGGTAGCTCCGGCCAATTAGGTTTTGAGCTGACATCTATTCTGACCAATCTTGGTGAGGTGATCGCCCCCCAACGGTTTGACACAGCACTCCCGGGTAATCTGCTTGATCTGTCTACGTTGCAAGATACAGTGCAACGCATCAAACCCAACCTTATTGTGAATGCAGCGGCATTCACCGCAGTCGACCTGGCCGAGAAGAACCCCAGTCTGGCGCGTCAGGTTAATACGCGGGCACCCAAGATGTTGGCAAACGAAGCGCTGACAATGAATGCATGGCTGGTTCACTTTTCGACCGATTACGTTTTTAATGGCCAAGGCACACGGCCTTGGACAGAAACCGACCCCGGCGACCCTTTAAACGTATACGGCCGCACTAAGCTGGAAGGTGATCAGGCGATTCTTGCCTCGGGCTGCAAGCATTTAATTCTGCGAACCAGTTGGGTTTATGGCCTGCATGGCCATAATTTCGCTAAAACGATTTTGGAAAAGGCACAAACGCAAGACAGCTTGAAAGTGGTCAATGATCAGTTTGGAGCCCCCACCAGTGCCGAACTGCTTGCCTCATTAACCACGCAAGCTTTGTTGCCGGCCATGAAGAACCCAAAGCTAGGGGGGCTGTATCATGTGGCCGCACAGGGCGAGGCCTCGTGGTACACCTATGCCCAGTTTCTATTAGAGCAAGCACTACACGAAGGATTAACATTGCGCGTTAAACCGGAAGATTTGATACCGGTTTCAAGTGCGCAATGGTCTGCGCCGGCAGCGCGGCCAAGCAACTCGCGCCTGAACACCACAAGGTTTTGCGAAACGTTTGGCCTTACGCTACCCCATTGGCAAGAAGGGGTTACACAGTTTGTGCGGGCCTATGCCAAATTGCACAAAAGATAACCACGGTATATCCAGCTTACCTAATGCAAATTACACCGTTAGCCATTCCCGATGTCATGCTAATAGAACCGCCAGTGTTCCAAGACGCTCGCGGTTATTTTATGGAAAGCTTTCATCAGCAAAAGCTCGGTACCGCGCTTGGCCGGAAAGTGTCTTTTGTGCAAGATAATGTGTCGTACTCCGAACGCAATGTACTTAGGGGCTTGCACTACCAGCGGCCCCAGGCACAAGGGAAGCTTATTCAAGTATTGAATGGCGAGGTATTCGATGTGGCAGTGGATTTGCGCCGTGAGTCACCCACGTTTGGCCAGTGGGCAGGGCAAACACTGAATAACCCCAAGCAATTGTTATGGGTACCCGAAGGGTTCGCCCATGGCTTTCTGGTATTGTCTGGTTCCGCCACGGTTTTGTATCGGGTTACAGCACATTATGCACCTGAAAACGAACACACTTTGGCATGGAATGACCCTGTTCTGGGCATTCGCTGGCCCTTACGGGGTAAGCCTTTGCTTTCTGAAAAAGATCAGCAAGGTTTAAGCCTTCAGATGGCGCCGGTTTTCGATTAAGCTGTACGCTTTGCGGCGGTTTATTTTCTTACGAAACAACCCGGTATCTTTTGAATGATGTCCTCTTTTCCTGAAGTAGCCCCCTTAGACTCACTGGCGTGCTGGCGAAGTTTTGCGCAAGCAGCGCAAAATACGCCTGTTGATCCGCAACGTTTATGTGTTCTAAAGGCTGGGGGCTTACTGGTCGACACCAGCGCTCAACGCGCCTCGCCTGAACTGGCCCAGGCCACCGAAGCCCTGCTGCAAGCCAGGCAGTTCGAAGCCTGGCGCGAACGCATGCTAACAGGCCAAGTAGCCAACATCACAGAAAATCGGGCAGCCTGGCACAGCGCATTACGCGTACCCGCACCCTCGCAACAGGTAGCAGGCGAGCGCGAACGCATGCTGGATTTCGTACGCTTGGCCGACGCCGAGCGCAAATGGCGCAATGTCGTACACATTGGTATTGGCGGTAGCGACTGGGGCGTGCGCTTAACGATTGCCGCGTTTGGCTATGCGGGTACCTGGCGCAATG
>NZLH01000235.1 GCA_002694155.1 Pusillimonas sp.
AGATCATGAATACCGTGAAACCTTGATCGACTGCATATCGAACAAAAGAATTCTCGGGCTGAAGATCGAGAATATAGTATTTATTAATGCATGGTGGCACCATTAACAGCGGCGTTTTATAAACCTGAGTTGTTTGCGGTTCATACTGAACAAGCTGAAACAAGGCATTTTCAAACACCACTTGGCCGGGCGTGATGGCCAAATTTTCTCCGACTTGAAAACGGCTTTCATCCGTTTGCGACATGCGGCCTTTTTGCATGTCTTCAAGGAAATTTGTCATGCCCTGAAGCAAAGACATGCCTTTACTTTCAACCAGGGTTTGCTGCACATCGGGGTTGGTCGCCAGATAATTCGATGGAGCAATAGCGTCGAGCCATTGCATGGCCGAAAACTTCAGGCGCTCGCGTTGATCTTCAGGCAAATCGGCCGCGTCGATCATTTGTTGCATGGTTTGCGCGGCAAGCAAATGCGCATGCGCCAAAAACAGATAATTTGGATGGGCCTGCCACGCTGCGCTACTAAAGCGGCGGTCTTTGGGTGGAGGCAACGAACCAGCCTGCGCTTGAGCCAGTAAATTTTGCCAATTGGCGATGAACTCGCCCTGAATTTGGGCCAGACTTTCGGGAAATTGGGGTGAATTCATTACAACAACCTGCCTGCTTTATGTGATGAAACGGGTTCATTAAGATACTGAAGGGCATTGATAAACGTGTCAATTCGGGTTAGTTGGTAGCGCCTTGCAACCATGCCACAGTGGCCATTCGACCCGTAACCGGGGTGCGCCGGTAAGAATAGAAAAGGTCAGCCTCACGGAAGGTACAGCGGTTACTTAGCGCTACGCTGTCGACGCCCGATGCATTCAGCCGATAACGGGCCAACCCCGGCAAATCGGCAAACCATTTATGCGAACTGCCTTTACCGTTCCCAGAAGCAGGCAAAAAATAAGCTGCTGTCCGAGGGTCGGCGTCGACAAATGCGGCGCGAACCTCTGGCCCAACTTCAAAACACGGTTGTGAAATGCCCGGGCCAACCCAGGCTTTTAATGCCCTATCCGCTTTCAAATGTTTGCGCATCGCCAGCAATGTGTTCTCTAGCACACCAGCGGCAAGCCCGCGCCAGCCGGCATGCGCAACACCCAGCACCGAAGCGTCTTCGTCGGCTATAACAACAGGCAGACAATCGGCCGTTAGAATCGCCAGCACACAGTTTGAGCACGTAGTGATCGCGGCATCGGCCTGAGGATCGGCGGATAAACATTGAGCTGAATCGCCATTATGAAACTCTGCGACACTCACCCCATGAACCTGATTCAACCAAAGGGCAGGTGCCGGCAACAAGGCTTGCAACTTCATGCGGTTGCGTGCAACGTTGTCAACGTTGTCATTCACATGTGTGCCCAAATTCAAGCTATCGTATGGTGGCAAGCTGACACCCCCCTGCCGGGTTGAACAAAAATAACTCACACCAGGCCACAAAGCGCCGGAAACTGTTGGTAAATAGCAATCATCTTGCATTAACCCATCTCTCCTGTGTCATGCCTTACCTTTGAACTAGTACGTTCAGCACACTTTCATGGCACGCAAGACGTCGAACTTAAGGGCTTGCATCCCAATGAAGCTGCGCCATTACCGCCAGAAAGTCGGCAGGTAAAGGTGATTCGAACAACACCGGCGCGTTCGATGCCGGATCAATAAAACTTAACGCACACGCATGCAACATTTGTCTTTGTGCCCCTGCAACGCTTTTACCACCATACAGGGTGTCTGCGACAAGCGGATGACGAATACTTGCCATGTGTACGCGAATTTGATGCGTGCGCCCCGTTTCCAGCTCACATTGCACATGGGATACCTTGGCATCGTGCGCATCACACCCGCGGGCCAAAGGGGTGAAGTGGGTGATGGCTTCTTTGGGCGCTATCGGTCTGTCTACCGTCATTCGCACTGGCACGTTCGGATCACGGCCTATGGCACGGTTAATGGTACCGGCGTGGTCTACCGTTCCGTGGACCAGGGCTACATAAGTTCGTTTAACCGTTCTTGCCTGCAACAAACGAACCAGGTGCGTTTGAGTAGTTTCATTGCGTGCCACAACCAACAGGCCGGACGTATCTTTGTCTAGACGATGAACAATACCCGCACGCGCCACCGTAGCCAACTCGGGAAAACGAAACAGCAAGCCATTAAGCAAGGTACCGCTCCAGTTGCCGGCGCCAGGATGCGTTACCAAACCAGCCGGCTTGTTCACAACAACCCAATCGGGCGACTCGGCCACCACCTGGAATGCAACATCTTCCGGCGTAAACGCCAATTGCTCTGGTGCCGGCTGAACATGAACCTCGATTCGGTCACCCGGCCCGACTTTTTGTCGGACCTTTGCCGGGGTACCATTAACCCAAACCTGACCGGACTCAACCCAACTTTGCAGACGGCTGCGGGAATGCTCGGGAATTTTTTGTGCCAGAACCTTATCCAGCCGGTCGGGGCGGGCGGTAATGGGCAACTGAAAAGCCAAAACCTCGGGGCCGGAATCAACGCATTGCATAATCTTTAGTAATATCTGTGTCTGGCATATCGACAAATCATATAATCTGCGTGCAATGCTAACACCAAGGATGCTTTTGTGACTCGCTCTACTCTGATGTTTTCTTTACCCCTGGGAATGTCCCGCCTGTTCCGGCTGGCGGCCTTATTTGCATTTTCTGTTTTGCTTGCAGCCTGCGGTTCGCTAAGCAAACCCGAGGCCGACCCCACTGCGGGCTGGAGTGCAGAACGGCTTTATCGTGAAGCCCGCATGGAAATGAGCGACTCGAACTGGACCGATGCGCGAACCCATCTTGAATCCCTTGAAGCGCGCTATCCGTTCGGCGGCTATGCGCAGCAGGCACTTATTGACCTGGCATACGTCAACTGGAAAGACGACGAGCCCGAGCAGGCACTGGCCGCTATTGATCGATTCCAGCAACAGTACCCAAACCATCCGGGCACTGACTACATGCTGTATCTAAAGGGGCTAATTACGTTCACACCACCCAGCGCCATTTTCTCGTCTATTACCCAACAAGACCCCAGCGAACGGGATCCAAAAGGCCTTCGGGAATCGTATGAGGCGTTTAACGAACTGATTCGCCGCTACCCCGATAGCCGCTACACACCCGATGCCGAGAAACGGGTTACCTGGTTAGTTAACACGCTGGCTGAAAACGAAGTACACGTTGCGCAGTACTACTACGAGCGCGGGGCATACCTGGCCGCCATTAATCGTGCCCAAACGGTTATTACCGACTTCAAAGGGGTGCCTATTGCTGAAAAAGCGCTGTACATTATGTACATGGCCTACGACAAACTGAATATGCCCGAGCTGCGTGATGACGCCAAACGCGTGCTTGACACCAATTTCCCAAACAGCAAATACTACGAACAAGGCCTTGACGATTCAAAAGGCAGTTGGTGGAACCCACTGTATTGGTTCTAAAGGTTTAATCTGCTTCGATACCACGCTGTTTTGCCATGAACGCGAGAACCTGGTCGGGATCTCGCGTTCGCGCAAATGGTGGCAGGCCTCGCCATAGCAGCTTTCCGTAAGGTTTGTCTACCAGGCGGCGATCTGCCACCATCAACACACCCCAATCAGACTCCGAGCGAATCAAACGCCCGGCGCCCTGCTTCAGGGCCACGGCGGCCTCAGGCAACTGATATGCCATGAAAGGATTACCGCCTTCTTCGCGGCAGGCATTAAGCCGCGCCTCAAGTACCGGGTCGTCGGGCGGGGCAAATGGTAATTTGTCAATTGCAACCAGCGTGAGTGCATCGCCGGGCACGTCAATCCCCTCCCAAAAGCTAGCGCTTCCTACCAGTACCGCGTTTCTGGACGCCTGAAAGCGCTCGAGCAGACCGCGCCGTGAACCCACGCCTTGCTGCATCAACAAACGATCAATGCCCCGCTCTTCAAATGACTCTTTCAAAAGGTCGGTTACACGATCCACTGCTTTAAGGGTTGTGCACAATACCAGCACACCGCCGGTAGACGCCTCGATAAGCGGCACAAGCTGTTCAACAAACTTTTCAGTAAACCCTGGCGCATTGGGAAGTGGAAGGTTCGAGGGGACAAACAACATACCCTGTGTAGCGTAACTGAACGGAGACTCCCAACGTTGGGTCACCGCCTCACTTAAACCCAATTGACGTTGAAAATACGAAAAGTCTCCGTTAACCGACAGAGTCGCCGATGTGAAAACCCAAGACTGGTCTGGTCGACGAAAACGCGAAAACAGCTGCGCGACAGATAGTGGCGCGCTGTGCAAGCGAAAATGCTGCGGACCCGTTTCAACCCAACGCACCACAGACGTCCGGGCCGATGCAGATTCGCCTTCGCTTATAACCGAAGCATGTGACCACTGAAACAAACGTGCTGCCAAATCGGTACAACTGCGATGCAAAGCCTGCAAATCGGGATGCTTTTCGGCCACCACAGCCAGGCGCTCGTTGCACGCCGAAATCGTTTCATGCAATTGGTTTAAACCGTCTTGAACGGTTTAAGCAGAAGGCATTGACTCGTACGTAGCGCGCTTTGCAGGCAAACGATCGACCGGCTCAACACGCAACCGCACCTCACGGGTTGCCTGCTGAATTTTCATATGCCATTGAGGCCAATTGGTGGCTTCCCGTGCTTGCGCCAAACCAACCGCCTCAACCTGGCGCGCAAGCTCAAGCAATTGGTTCGACGAAACGCTGCTGCCTAAAAAACGGGTAGCAATATCGGGTAATTGATGCGCTTCATCGAACACCACCAACTGCACCTCTGGCAATAAGTCGGTAATTCCCTCGTCTCGCAAGGCCAGATCCGCCATAAACAACGCGTGATTGACCACAACAACATCAGCCTCTTGAGCCTGGCGCCGCGCCTTGTACACGAAACACGATTTCAAATGCGGGCAGGCTTGCCCCAAACAATTATCGCGTGTTGAAACCACACGATTCCAAATATCGGCATTGTCGGGAACCTGTGTGAGCTCGGCCTTGTCACCACTTTGGCTTTGATTTGCAAAAACCTGAATATGCCTGAGTTGGGCGACTTCTTGGCGCGATTTCAAGGCGCGGTCATCGCCCTGCAAGCGTTCAAGATGGTAGTGACAAACATAATTACTGCGGCCCTTTAGCAAAGCGGCCACCACCGGCAAGGCCAACGCTTCGCGTAAACGGGGTAAGTCGCGGCGATACAACTGGTCTTGCAGCGTGCGTGTGCCTGTGGAGACCAAAACTTTCACACCACTTAAAAAGGCAGGTACCAAATACGCCCATGTCTTGCCAGTTCCTGTTCCGGCCTCGGCTACTAAAACAGCACGGTCGTGAACGGCCTGCTCGATTGCTTGCGCCAGTTCTAACTGAGCATGACGCGAACGGTAACCCGAGACGGAACGCGCAAGCGGCCCATCTTCGGCAAAAGTAGTCACTAACGCATCATCCAGCATCCGACAGCCTATTCCAGTTCAACAAAGCATAATCATAACTGGCACAAAAGACTTAAATGCGCCCAATGTGGCAAAATGCCCCGCTTGAAGTTATTAGAGCCGTACCGACATGCCAACAATTGCTGACAACAAATCTGCCGCCACACAATCGAACCAAACCACAGGGCCCGATTTTATTATTGGGTTGCTGGCCGAAGAACTGGGTGTGCGCCCGGCGCAAGTGCGCACCGCTGTAGAGTTAATGGATGGCGGCGCGACGGTGCCGTTTATCGCACGCTATCGTAAAGAGGCAACCGGCGGGCTGGATGATGGCCAGTTACGACAATTAGAGGTGCGTCTGTTGTATGTGCGAGAGCTGGAAGATCGCCGTCACGCCGTACTGGAGTCGATTGAGCAGCAAGGTAAATTAACAGATGTCTTGAAGCAGGACATTCTGGCCGCGGCTACAAAGCAACGTCTGGAAGACTTGTACGCCCCGTATAAACCAAAGCGTCGGACTCGCGCGCAAATTGCGATAGAGGCCGGTTTAGAGCCTTTAGCAGACGCCATACTGAATGACCCGAACAGCGACCCAAATGCGTTGGCCGGCACTTATTTGAATGCGCAAGCCAACATTACCGACGAAAAAGCTGCGCTAGATGGCGCGCGAGATATTCTGGCCGAGCGCTTTGCCGAGAATGCCAATTTACTGGCGCACATGCGCGATTACATCGACGCAAACGGAATGCTGTACGCCAAGGTTATTGAAGGCAAAGAGCAGGAAGGCGCCAATTTCCGTGATTGGTTCAATTTCCACGAAGCTCTTAAAAGCTTGCCTTCACACCGCACGCTGGCACTGCTGCGCGGCCGTCAACAAGGCATACTGGATTTACGAATTGGCTTGCGCCCCGATCTGGATGAGCTCACCCCCCATCCTTGTATTACACGCATTGCCGAGTTCTTGCACCTGGGCGCTCGTTTCGACGCCCAGGCTCCGGCGCGCGCCAAATGGCTGGGAGAGGTGTGTCGCTGGTCGTGGCGCGTAAAGCTGCTTACTGCGTTTGAAACCGAATTCATTGGCGCGTTACGCGAACGCGCCGAACAAGAGGCCATTCAAGTTTTCGCCAATAACCTGAAAGACTTGTTGTTGGCCGCGCCGGCGGGCCCAAAGGCCGTTATTGGACTGGATCCGGGCATTCGCACCGGCGTTAAAGTGGCCGTTATCGACGCTACTGGAAAACTGCTGGATACAGCCACCATATACCCCTTCGAGCCCAAACGCGATCGCAACGGTGCGCTGGCCACTTTGGCTACACTGGTAAAACGTCATGGCGTTGAGCTTATCGCCATTGGTAATGGCACTGCTTCGCGCGAAACCGAACAATTGGCGACGGAACTGCAAGAAATGTTGCCCTCGCCGCAGCCGAAACGCGTTATGGTCTCCGAGGCAGGTGCTTCTGTTTACTCCGCCTCCGAATTGGCCGCCCAAGAGTTCCCGGACCTAGACGTAAGCCTGCGCGGTGCCGTTTCAATTGCCCGCCGCTTGCAAGACCCACTGGCTGAACTGGTCAAGATCGAACCTAAAGCCATTGGCGTGGGCCAGTATCAACACGACGTGAATCAACGCGAGCTGGCCCGCTCGCTGGACGCTGTGATTGAGGATTGCGTGAATGCTGTTGGCGTGGATGTAAACACGGCTTCAGCGCCGCTCCTAAGCCGAGTGTCGGGCTTGAACGCCGGTTTGGCACGTCAAATTGTCGAATGGCGCAATGAAAACGGCGCTTTCCCAGACCGCAAAACCTTATTAAAAGTACCTCGCTTTGGCGAAAAGACGTTTGAACAATCCGCTGGCTTTCTGCGGATTCCAAGCGGGCAGAACCCGCTTGATGCATCTGCAGTTCACCCTGAAGCGTACCCCGTAGTCGAACGCATTTTGAACAAAATTAACGCCCAGGCAAAACAAGTTGTTGGCCAACAAGGCGCGCTAAAGGGTTTGTCGCCAAGCGAATTTACCGACGAGCGATTCGGCCTGCCCACCGTAAAAGATATTTTCCAGGAGCTTGAAAAGCCCGGCCGCGACCCGCGCCCCGAGTTCAAAACGGCTCAGTTTAAAGAAGGCGTAAATACGTTAAATGACCTGCAACCGGGCATGGTTCTTGAAGGCGTCGTCACTAACGTTGCCAATTTCGGCGCGTTTATTGATATTGGTGTCCACCAGGACGGCCTGGTACATATTTCAGCATTATCGAACCGGTTCGTGAAAGATCCGCGCGACGTAGTGCGAGTTGGCCAAACGGTTCAGGTGAAGGTAATGGAAGTAGACATTAACCGCAAACGGGTAGGTTTAAGCATGCGCCTTGACGACGTTCCCGGCGAAGCGTCAAGTACATCGAAACCAGGCAACAGACCAGCACAAACCGGGCAAAAGCGTACAGGCACAGCCAAGGGCCCCAGCCAGGCTCAGCCTGCCAACGGCGCCATGGCCGCTGCTTTTGCCAAACTTAAGCAAAAGTAATCGCCGCCTGGTGTTTGTTCTTCAGTCTGCTTCCTGATTCAACTGATCAATAACAAGCGCCACCGCATTCATTTGCTCGTCGGACAAACGGCAAAAAACGTGCCCTTGCCATGCCAAATGCCATACCCCCTGGTGGCACTGACCCATGGCTTGTGGCCCCTGCTGTTTCAAGGCCGTCATGGCCTGACCGGCATCTTTGGGATGATCGAATGCCTCGGATAGAAGTAACTCGTCGCCTTCGGCAGACAACAAGCGAAAATGGAATTTTCCATCTTCCCTGAAACTGACAAAACGCGCGCTTCGATTTTTTGCCTTTTCTTTCTTTCCCCCGCCAGCTGAAGCGGCCGGTGAACGTAAACCCACAGCCCGACGCAATCGAGTCATTAAGTCACCTGATTGCTTGCGTGCTTTTAACGCACCAGCTTGCAAAATAGCTTCAATTTGTGACGGGTCAGCCATTAACTGATTATACTTTTCGCGCATTGGCGCAATAATAGATTCCAGTAATTCATACAATTGCGTTTTTGCTTCGCCCCAGCCCAAACCATCTTCCAAAGCGCCACGGAATTTACCAGTTTGCTCTGGCGTAGCAAAAGCACGATACAAGGCAAACACGTGTGAGCTGTCTGGGTCTTTAGGCTCTCCGGGTTCGCGCGAGTCGGTCACAATGCGCATAATAGCCTGGCGTAGCGCTTTCGCCCCTCCCTCGAACAAGGGAATGGTGTTGTCATAGCTTTTAGACATCTTGCGCCCATCCAGGCCTGGCAAAGTTGCCACGTCGTCATCAACCAAGGCATCGGGCAGCACGAAAAATGCCTCTCCGTTACCGTATAAATTATTAAATCGTTGCGCAATGTCGCGGGCCATTTCCAAATGCTGGATCTGATCGCGCCCCACCGGTACTTTATTGGCATTGAAAATAAGAATATCAGCCGCCATTAAAACAGGATAAGAAAACAAACCCATGGTCACACCATCATCGGGTTCCTCACCTTTCTCGGTATTCTGATCAACCGATGCCTTATATGCGTGCGCACGGTTCATTAAGCCTTTAGGCGTAACACAAGACAACATCCAGCATAATTCGGTGGTTTCAGGAATGTCCGACTGCCGATAAAAAGTGACCTTTTCCGGGTTAAGCCCAGCCGCAATCCAAGTGGCGGCAATCTCCAATCGCGATCGCGCTACGCGCTCGGGGTCTTCACACTTAATAAGCGCGTGATAATCAGCCATAAAAAAGAAAGCGTCAACATCGGGCTGGCGGCTTAGCTCGATAGCCGGGCGAATAGCGCCTGCATAATTTCCCAAATGGGGCGTACCCGTTGTCGTAATACCAGTCAGAACACGCGTTGTCATGATAAGAATAAAAAATTGTTCAATAGAAAGAAAATAACGCAAATGAGCGTTACAGCGTTATAGACCAATGCACAGCAAATTAAAGCGTAACGGCAGCACGACGCTCGGTATCAAGATATTCGCGCGATTGCATCTCAAGTAAACGAGACACCGTACGATGAAATTCATTAGCCATTGGGCCTTCAGTGTAAAGCGCCTCTGGCTCGCATTCGGCCGAAATTAACAGCTTCACTTTGTGGTCGTAGAACACGTCAACCAGCCAGGTGAATCGACGCGCCTCGGATGCCTGGCGTGAACCCATGCGTGGCACGTCGGACAATATGACGGTCTGGAAACGGCTTGCCAGTTCAAGGTAGTCGTTCTGCGAACGTGGGCCGCCACACAAGGTAGCAAAATCAAACCACACCACACTGCCAGCCAGCGCAACCGCTTTTAACTCCCGGTGCTCAATTGTAAGTACAGGTTTCTGAGGGGCCGTATCCGCCAGGCGATTAAACGCATTCTGCAACGCTTCGCGCGTTTTCGCGTTCAACGGCGTAAGGTACATTTTCACTTGCTCAAGTGCGCGGCGCCGGTAGTCAACGCCCGTATCGACATTAATAACGTCCATACGCTCTTGAATCAGTTTAATAGCAGGCAAAATTCGGTCGCGGTGCAAACCATCGGGATACAAGGTAGATGGCTCGTAATTAGAGGTCATGACAAATGACGTACCATTTTCAAACAGCTTAAGCAGCAAACGGTACAAAATCATGGCATCGGCCACATCCGAGACATGAAATTCGTCGAAGCAAATTAACCGATAGCGTTTGGAAATGCGCCGCGCGACCTCATCAAGAGGATCTTGTTGCCCCTTAACCTCATCAAGTTGTTTGTGTACCCCACGCATAAACTCGTGAAAGTGCAGGCGCCCTTTTCGCTTAAGCGGCACGGTGGCATAAAACGCATCCATAAGAAAGCTTTTACCACGCCCAACACCACCCCACATGTAAACACCGCGGGGGATATCGGGCCGACGAAACAGCTTGCGCAACGGCGAGGAACGCGCCTGCTTATACACTACCCAATCGTCGTAGAACTGCTGCAAACGGTCTATTGCCGACGCCTGCGCCTGGTCGGCGCTAAACCCTCTTTCGTCTAGCGCCTGTTCATAGTATTCACGTACATTCATAAGAAAAGTTTGAACGCAAAAAGGGGCGTACCCGCCCCTTTTTGCTACCTGTTACGACCGCGTCTGTAACATTAGAAATTAAGTGCGCGCTTATCAACCGCCAAGGCTGCTTCCTTCATGGATTCAGACAAGGTTGGATGAGCATGACAAATACGTGCAATGTCTTCAGCTGCACCGCGGAACTCCATAATGGTAACCGCTTCGGAAATCAGCTCTGATGCCGACGGGCCGATAATATGCACGCCCAGTACTTCGTCTGATTTGGCATCCGCCAGAATTTTGACAAAGCCCGTGGTATCGCCAAGCGCACGCGCGCGACCATTAGCCATAAACGGGAAAGAGCCGACGTTATACTGCACTCCCTCTTTCTTCAATTGCTGTTCGGTTTTACCCACCCAAGCAATTTCCGGTGATGTATAAATAACATTCGGAACGGTGTCGAAATTAACATGGCCATGCTGACCTGCAATACGTTCGGCCACTGCCACGCCTTCTTCCTCGGCCTTATGCGCCAGCATGGGGCCACGAACAACATCGCCTACCGCCCACACATTGGGCAAGTTTGTACGACAATCATCGTCAACCACAATAAAGCCACGCTCGTCCATCTTCAGGCCAACCGTATCCACACCTAAACCTTCGGTATGTGGCACCCGGCCAATAGAAACAATAAGGCGGTCGACCGACAAAGACTGCTCTTCGCCTTTTGCATTCGTATACGGCACAGTAATTGTCTTGGCAGTTGTTTTAACCTCGCCAATTTTCACGCCCGTTTGGATGTTCAAGCCTTGTTTGGTAAAGACTTTCAGTGCTTCTTTTGCCACCGCCTGATCTGCAACAGGCAGGAAGTCAGGCATGGCTTCCAGAACCGTCACTTCCGCGCCCAAACGACGCCAGACACTGCCAAGTTCAAGGCCAATAACGCCCGCACCAATTACGCCCAACTTCTTGGGCACGCCATCGATACGCAAAGCGCCGTCGTTAGAAAGCACTTTCTTTTCATCAAAAGGCAAGCCTGGTAATTCGCGTGGCGCTGACCCTGTAGCCACCACCACATTCTTGGCAACCAGGTCTTCTTCCTTGTCGCCCGACACCTTAATTGACCAACCTCCGTCGACCTTGGCAACAAACGAACCTTTACCGTTGAAATAGGTAACTTTGTTCTTTTTGAACAAATACAGAATGCCTTCGTTATTCTGTTTAACTACCGTTTCTTTGCGCCCCAGCATCGTATCAAGCTTCAGTCCTACGCCCTTCACTTCAATGCCGTGCTCGGAAAAGTGGTGGTTAGCCTGCTCGAAATGTTCAGATGACTGCAGCAAGGCCTTTGAAGGAATACAACCTACGTTAGTGCATGTGCCACCCGGTGCAGGCTTGCCATCAGACGTTTTCCAGTCATCGATACAGGCAACCGACATACCAAGTTGTGCCGCACGAATTGCCGCAATATAACCGCCGGGGCCAGCCCCAATTACTACTACATCAAAATTCTTAGCCATTGTTTATCCAATAAGTTTGGTACGCTACAAATTAAACGTCGAGCAACAAACGCTGCGGATCTTCCAACGCTTCTTTCATTGCTACCAACGCCAGCACAGCTTCGCGCCCGTCGATAATACGATGATCGTATGACAGTGCGAGGTAATTCATGGGGCGAATAACAATTTGGCCGTTTTCAACAACCGGGCGATCTTTTGTGGCATGGATCCCCAAAATAGCCGATTGTGGCGGGTTAATAATAGGCGTAGACAGCATTGAACCAAACACACCGCCGTTGGAAATTGAGAACGTGCCACCCGTAAGCTCTTCAAGCCCCAGCTTGCCATCGCGAGCGCGTGCGCCGAAATCGGCAATTTGCTTCTCGATTTCAGCAATAGTTAATTGGTCGGCATTACGTAAAATTGGCACCACCAGGCCACGTGGGCTGCCCACAGCAATACCAATGTCGAAATACCCATGATAGATGATGTCTTTGCCATCTACCGATGCATTAACAATGGGGTATTTCTTCAAAGCGGCAACCGCCGCCTTAACGAAGAAAGACGTAAAGCCCAGTTTTACACCATGCTCTTTTTCGAACTTGTCTTTGTAGCGCGCGCGGATATCCAGCACACCCTGCATGTTGACTTCATTAAAGGTGGTCAGAATGGCATTTTCCGACTGCGACTGCAGCAGGCGCTCGGCCACGCGGGCACGCAGGCGGCTCATGGGTACGCGCTGCTCGGGTCGGCCATCCAGCGACAAGCTGGTGGGCGCGGGCGCGCTTGCCGGCTGTTTTTTCGCGCCGGCCTCAGCAGCCATGGCGTCGGCTTTGGTTACACGGCCACCACGGCCAGAACCATCAACGTCGGAAGGATCAATGCCTTTCTCGGCAAGAATTTTGCCCGCAGCCGGCGAAGCAGCCGATGAAGCCGAGGATGCTGACGATTTGGCACTGGCAGCTGGTGCGCTTTCTTTCGCAGGGGCCGCTTCTTCTTTAGCAGGCTCAGCTTCTTTGGCCGGCGCCTCTTCCTTAGGCGCACTGGCTTTTCCTTCGCTATCGATACGAGCCAGAACTTCACCCGAACCAACGGTACTGCCATCGCCTTTCACAATTTCAGACAATACGCCCGACGCAGGTGCAGGCACTTCCAGCACAACCTTGTCGGTTTCAACTTCAATAAGAATTTCGTCGGCCTCGACTGCCTCACCGGGTTTTTTCTTCCACTCGAGCAACGTTGCCTCTGAAACAGATTCCGACAATTGGGGAACGAGAACTTCTGTAATAGCCATAATATTTTGATTCCGTAATAGTTAGATATTCGTTTATCGGGACTGGGCAACGCCTTTGAACTTATCGGCAAACGCCTGCTCGATCAGCGCCTTCTGTTGCTCAACGTGTTTGGCAAGATAGCCCACCGCCGGAGAGGCCGAAGCAGAACGCCCTGCATAACCCAGGCGCTGACCATCGGTCATGTTCTCGTACAAATGATGCTGAATGTAGAACCAGGGCCCTTGATTCTGTGGTTCGTCTTGCACCCAAATAATTTCCTTTGCATTCGGGTATTTCTGCAATTCGGCCTGGAACGCCTTGTGGGCAAACGGATACAACTGCTCGATACGCAAAATGACAACATCGTTGCGTTCGCGCTCTTTGCGAGCATTCATTAAGTCGTAGTAAACCTTGCCCGAACAAATCAGCACACGTTTAACCTGCTCGGCGTTAATCTCGGCATGCGTTTCACCAATAACCGGCATGAAATGGCCTTCGGCCAAATCAGTTAACGGTGACGTTGCGTCTTTGTTACGCAGCAACGATTTAGGCGTAAACAAAATCAAAGGTTTGCGGAACGGCCGAATCATTTGACGACGCAGCACGTGGAAAATTTGCGCCGCGTTGGTAGGCTGAATAACCTGCATATTGTTGTCTGCACACAATTGCAGAAAACGCTCGATACGCGCCGAAGAGTGTTCCGGCCCTTGACCTTCATAGCCATGCGGCAACATTAACGTTAGGCCACACTGACGCCCCCACTTCGCTTCACCCGATGAAATGAACTGGTCAATTACTACCTGGGCGCCATTCACGAAATCGCCGAACTGCGCTTCCCAAATAGTTAGTGTGTTGGGCTCGGCCGAGGCATAACCATATTCAAACGCCAATACTGCTTCTTCCGATAACACCGAATCAATAACGGTAAACGGCGCCTGGTTATCGGACACGTTCTGCAACGGGATATAAGCACCGTCGTTCCAGCGTTCGCGTTTTTGATCGTGCAAGACAGCATGACGGTGCGTAAACGTACCACGACCCGAGTCTTGCCCAGTGATACGAATGGGATATCCAGATGCAACCAAGGTGGCAAACGCCAGGTGCTCGCCCATGCCCCAATCTAAAGGCTGTTCCCCGCGCGCCATTTTTTGGCGCTCGCCCAACAACCGTTTTACCAACGGATGCACCGAGAGGCTATCGGGCACTGTGGTTAAACGTTCGCCAATACGCGTGAGTTCAGCCAGCGGAATGGCCGTGTCGGCTTGATCCGTCCATTTTGCATTCAGGAATGGAGACCAGTCGGTTGCGTATTTATTCTTGTAGTCAGTAAGAACGGGCTCAACGGTTTTTTGACCATCTTCCATAAGTTGGCGATAGTCTTTAACCATATCGTCTGGCTCGCTCTCGGACAGCACGCCTTGTGCAATGAGCTTGTCGGCGTAGAACTTACGCGTGCCCGCATGTTGACCAATGCTTTTGTACATAAGCGGCTGGGTCAGCGACGGGGTGTCTTGCTCGTTGTGCCCCAGCTTACGGAAACAGACGATGTCAACCACAACATCGTGCTTGAACTGACGACGGTAGTCTAGTGCAAGTTCAGTCGCGTACACCACCGCTTCCGGGTCATCACCGTTTACGTGAAATACCGGCGCTTCGATCATTTTCACAACATCGGTACAGTACAGGGTGGAACGTGAGTCGCGTGGGTCGGATGTTGTAAAACCAATTTGGTTGTTAATGACAATGTGAAACGTGCCGCCCGTACCGTAGCCACGCGTTTGCGCAAGGTTAAGCGTTTCCATTACCACCCCCTGGCCTGCAAAAGCGGCATCACCGTGCACCAGCACCGGCATAACCTGGTTGCCTTCTTCGTCGTTACGACGGTCTTGACGCGCACGCACGCTACCTTCAACAACCGGATTCACAATTTCCAGATGAGAGGGGTTAAACGCCAGCGACAAGTGAACAGGGCCACCACGGGTAGACAAATCGCTTGAAAAACCATTGTGATACTTGACGTCGCCATCGCTAAGTACCTGGCTGTATTTACCCTCGAACTCGGCAAACAGGTCGCCCGGCATCTTGCCCATGATATTAACCAACAGGTTCAAACGACCGCGGTGGGCCATACCCACTACAATTTCCTGTACGCCGTTTTCGCCGGCATGGTTGACCACTTCGTCCATGGCGGCGATAAAGCTTTCCCCCCCTTCAAGAGAGAAACGCTTCTGGCCAACATACTTGGTATGCAAATAGCGTTCCAGACCTTCGGCTTCAGTTAGTTGCTTCAGAATGTGGCGCTTGCGCTCGGGCTGGTAAGCAGGCACGCCCAGGGTTGACTCAAGTCGCTCTTGAATCCAGCGTTTGGCAGCCGGGTCGGAAATGTACATGAATTCGACACCAATTGAACGGCAATAGGTGTCCCGCAATGCCTTGAGCATGTCGCGCAAGGTCATGGTTTCCGACTTCGTGAAATAAGTGTTGGTTGCGGAATAAACCTGGTCAAGGTCTGACTCGGTCAGCCCGTAAAAAGCGGGATCAAGCTCGGGGATATTCGGGCGGTCCTGGCGCTTCAAGGGGTCGAGGTCGGCAATGCGCGCGCCCAGCGAACGATATGCTGCAATAAGCGACTGAACATAAACCTGTTTGCCGGCAACGGCCAGATCGGGCTGAGCCGACTGACGCACGAAAGCATTGTTTTTGGCACGTTCGGCAAACGACTGCAAAATGGGCGCATGCGCTTGATCGCGCACACCGTCCTTGCCATCTGGCGCGGGAAGATGCTGAAGCTGGTCGAAATAATTTCGCCACTCTTCTTCTACCGAACCGGGATTGTCGAGATAAGCTTCGTAGAGTTCCTCTATATAGGGGGCATTACTGCCGAACAGGTAAGAATTACTTAATGATTCAAGTTGTGATGACATATATTCGCTTCACCGATCGAGTGCTTCACTCGTTATGATGCAGGACAACCTTCCGCGACACGGCCAGACCGAATAGCGGATAGCGGGGGGCAGAAGGCAACGTACGACGCCTCAAGTGCCGTATTGAAAGTAAGTATAACCACAAACAAAATGGAATGTAACAGCAGGCCCCGAAAGAGCCCGAATTTACGGGCCGAACGTTGAAATTAACTAACACCTGCTCCAATTTGGGGCATTTCAAGATGCATGCATTTTGTATATGGTGTATTTTTTACGTTTCTTTAAATTTTTAAGACAGATTTCAGGAGCATCATTTTATGGACGCCAAGGCGGACCTCTCTAAACTGGCCCTCGACTACCACGCCAACCCTCGGCCCGGAAAAATTTCCGTTACACCAACCAAGACATTGGCCAATCAGGACGACTTGTCGTTGGCGTACTCACCCGGGGTGGCAGTGGCCAGTATGGCCATTCACGAAGGCGGAGAGGAAGCCGCAGCCAAATACACCTCGCGTTCCAATTTAGTGGGTGTTATTACCAACGGCACCGCCGTATTGGGTTTGGGTAATATCGGGCCGCTGGCCGCCAAACCCGTTATGGAAGGTAAGGGTTGCCTCTTCAAAAAGTTTGCGGGCATCGATGTTTTCGATATTGAATTAGCCGAAAACGACCCCGACAAACTGGTTGATATCATTGCCGCCATGGAACCCACACTGGGCGGTGTCAACCTGGAAGACATTAAGGCGCCGGAATGCTTCTACATTGAAAAGAAGCTGCGGGAACGCATGAAGATTCCCGTCTTCCACGACGACCAGCACGGTACAGCCATTATTTCTGCCGCTGCCATCTTGAATGGTTTGAAAGTGGTCGACAAAAAAGTGGAAGAGGTCAAGCTGGTTTGCTCGGGTGCCGGCGCAGCCGCCATCGCTTGCCTGAATCTGTTAATTCATCTTGGCCTGAAAAAAGAGAACACTTACGTGGTCGATTCGCGCGGTGTTATTTGGGAGGGCCGCGACGAGAACATGGAGCCAACTAAAGCAGCGTACGCGCAAAAAACCGAAGCACGCACACTGGCCGATGTTTGTGTTGATGCCGACGTCTTCCTGGGTTGCTCTGCCCCTGGTGTACTGAAGCCGGAAATGGTCAAAAGCATGGCCGACCGTCCTCTTATTCTGGCATTAGCTAACCCGGAACCTGAGATTCGCCCCGAGCTGGCCAAAGAAGTGCGACCCGATTGCGTTATTGCTACCGGCCGCTCCGACTACCCCAACCAGGTTAACAACGTATTGTGTTTTCCCTTTATTTTCCGCGGCGCAATGGATGTTGGTGCCACGGTTATAAATGAAGAAATGAAACTGGCATGTGTTAAGGCTATTGCCGAGTTGGCACAGGCTGAACAGAACGACGAAGTGGCCATGGCCTACGCTGGGCAAGACCTTACCTTTGGGCCCGACTACGTTATTCCCAAACCATTCGACCCACGCCTTATTATCAAAATTGCGCCAGCCGTAGCACAAGCCGCAGTAGAGTCGGGTGTGGCACGCCGCCCCATTGAAGACCTGGAAGCTTACCGCCAGCAACTCATGAGCCTGGTCTACCATACCGGACAACTAATGGGCCCGTTGTTCA
>NZLH01000236.1 GCA_002694155.1 Pusillimonas sp.
CTGCCGCTAGTTACGTTTTCAAAGCCGGCCAGCATCATTAAAACCGTGGTTTTACCTGAGCCCGACGGCCCAAGCAGGGTCACGAATTCGCCCTTGTTGACATCTAGATTGAAGTCTTTTACGACCAGTGATTGTTGATCGTAGGTTTTCTTGACGTTGCGAAAAGTTAGAAAGGGGTCGGTTGCCGCGTGTGGATGTTGCATTAGAGCGTTGGGTTAGGCAGGCAAATGCCACGTTTGATGGCGTGGTCTTCTGGTTAAATTGTTGCTGTGCAGAATAGCACTACTGTTACAGGTTTGGGCACAAGGGTTTCCCCTGTATTGCAACTATACGAAATGGGTACGCGGTATAGTGCGCCATGACTTTAGTTGGCCGATACCTGAATGTTGTATTGCTTATGTTGTTCTTAGCCTTTTCGTTGGCTTGGGGGCACATTGCCGTTGCGCAAAAAATACTAGGGCAAGATATTGCATTTGAATGGTATGAGGATGCTGGCGGGGCCATGACGGCCGATCAATTTTTGGCATTACCTAATAATAAACTTCAAACCAGTTCTCGCGTGTTGTCGTTAGGGTATACACGTTCGGCTTTATGGGTGCGATTCTTTGCGCCGGTTGGTACCGAGGCGCGCTGGTTAGTGCTGGGGCCAAACTATGTCGATCAAATGACAGTTTATTACCGGCCTGTGGCGGCGCAAGGCGAAGCGGAGCAAGCGCCGCGTTGGACGATTCGCCATACCGGTGATCGTTGGTCGCAAACGCCTGGCGACATTAACTACCGTTTTCCCGTATTTGTTTTACCGGCTCTGCATAATGGAACCTCGTCTGCCCATCTGGTGCAGCCGAAGGAAGTTAGCCTGAATAGCGTTAGCGGGCCAACCGGGTACGAGGTGCTGGTTCGCGTACAAAGCACCAGCGCGGTGTTGTTGCAAGCATCGCTATGGTCTCCCAACGCATTTGTTCAGTACGCAATTGGTAGCACGGCTTTTTGGAGTTTTTACTTTGGGCTTGCGGCACTATCGGGTATTTTGGCGCTAATTGCCGCCATTTATTTGCGGCGTCGTTTGGTTTGGGCATTGTGTGCCTTTTCGCTGTCTTATGGTTTGGTGGCCTGCATTCAAGGCTTTGTAAGCTGGTTGCTAAGGCCGCATTTTGCGCTGGTGCAGCATTATTTGACTGGTATTCTTACCTTGTTAACGTATACCAGCTTATTGTGGTTAACCACAGAGGCGCTGAATTTGCGCGCGTTGCATCCGCGTCTGAATCGCTTGATGTGGGTGGCGATTGGGTTCAATCTTTTTCTTCAGTTAAGCATTCCGTTTGATTTTTACGGTTTGGCCATTCAAACGCAAGGTATTGTATTTATTGTCACATCACTGGTGCTGGCGGTTAGCGCCTGGTCGATCTGGCGTGATGAACGAAGCGGCATAATGACTTTGGTGGTGGGCTTAATGCCCATGCTGTATGTTATTTCCGGCTTACTGGCATTGGCGTCGCTATTTGGCTGGATACCGTATTACGAGGCCGTGTACGGTATTTGGCAATATGTCATTATGGTGAATATGTTAACGGCCCTGGTTTGGGTGGCTTTGGTGGTACGCCAAGAGGCGCGCCAGGCACAAAGCCGCGCTTATTTAGAACGTCAACTTGACCTTGAGCGCGAGGCCAGTTTTCATCAACGCCAGTTTATTGGCATGGTGGCACATGAGTTTCGCAATCCGCTAGCAGTCATCTCCAGTGCGCTGGAAAATTTGCAATTGAAATCGATTTCCGATGTGCAGCGCCGGCGCCGATACCGCAATATGCGCCTGGCCACGAACCGCCTGGTGCAGCTTACCGATAATTGTCTGGCCGACTCGCGTTTAAGCTCTGATGGGTTGGTGCTAGAGCGCGAACGCTTGAATGTGTTGGAGGTGGTGAGTTCAGCAGCCGAAGTGGTGGATCGTTCCGAGCATCACCGCTGGCAGCTGCTCGTGAATGGCGAAGTGGGAGACGTGAGCCAGCAGGTGAATATACCTGTGATGGGCGACCATGCGATGTTGCGTATTGCCTTTTCCAATTTGCTGGACAACGCCGTGAAATACAGTAAGCAGGGTCCTGTGGAGATAGATGTGACGACTCGTAAAAATGGTGTTGTTTGTATTGCGATTTGCGATCGCGGCAAAGGTATTGCGCCGGCCGACGCTCAGGTTATTTTTGAACGTTATCGCCGCCATGCCGCGCCAGCAGCACAGGCCCAAGGTCATGACCCAGGTGGTACGGGTTTGGGTTTATATGTTGCAAGGCAAATTGCGCGGGCGCACGGGGGTGATGTGGTGTTGGCTTACAGTACAAATCAGGGTAGCTGTTTCGAGATGTCGTTGCCGGCTGCCCGATAGGGTTCAAGCCTGGAAGCGAGGACGTTTGACAAGGGTGGGTGTGTGAAAGCAGGGCGTGAAGCGCAGATTGCCATTATTGAGGATAACTTGAGCCTTCAGGAAGAACTGGTTTTTTTCCTAGAGTCGAAAGGTTTTGCCGTATGGGCTACGCACAGTGCAGAGGTGTTCTGGAAACGTTTGCATGCCGCGCCCGTGGACATTGTACTGGTTGATATTGGCTTGCCAGGCGAAGATGGTTTTAGCGTGCTGGAATATTTACGCGGATTGGGGCCTTACGGGCTAGTGGTAATGAGTGCGCGTGGTGCGCAGGCCGACCGTGCGCGAGGGTTGTCGCTGGGCGCTGATGCGTATTTGGTGAAGCCAGTGAACTTTGCCGACCTGGCCATGACGTTGGTGCAGCTTTGGCAACGCCTGAAACAACATAAGGAACAGGGTGGCGCAGTTGACAGCAACACCAGTGAAACAGAAACGTGGGCCTTGCGCGATTTGCGTCTGCTGTCGCCACAAGGGCGCACCTTAAGTCTGACAGAACAAGAAACACGCTTGCTGGAGACGTTGATGCGTTACCCGAATGAAGTGTGCGATAAAACGTATTTGCACGAACACCTTTTTGGTTTCCATGACGAACCTGATACGCACCGCATTGACGTAGTGTTAAGTCGTTTGCGGAACAAGGCGCGCAAGGCGCAGTTTCCTTTGCCGATTCGGGTAGTGTTTGGCAAGGGTATTGTGTTTCTGGTTGATTAAATGCGCGCTGTCGTTATTTCCACACATTGAGATAATTGAGACATTTGAGACTGACGTCAAGGCGGCAGGCTATGGCACATTTCCAGCAAACCCTTACTGGAAATGTGAATGAAAAAGCCTTTGTTGGTGCCAAATGTTGTGTTGATGTCTTTGTTTGCGTACGCAGCCGGTGCGCAGGCCGGCACGGCCAGGGTTGAAACGGAAGAAACCGACCCAACGCTTCAATGGCAAATAAATGGCAGTGCGGTTAATTTAAACTCCAACATCGGTGTGTCTTCGGCTTTTGACGCCGGTTTGATGCTCGGCGGGCTCTCCAACTTCAAGCAACAAAAGCTTACTGTTTCGAATAGCGCAGACCAGGCTCCGCTTTCCATGACTGCGGAAGTATATGGTATGTACCGAAATAGTCCGCAGCCTGCTCACTTGACTTCCAACGCCGATCAAAGCCTGGTCTCGGTAGTGGGTATGGGTACCCATGACCTGCATCACCATACCGGCGCTGTTGGGCCCAATATTACCGCCACAATTTCAACAAGTGTGTACGCCACGCTTGATGGTGGAAAGTACAACGCCAATGACGGTGGGCCCACCAGTGTTTATCATTTTCGTTCGCAAGGTGCGGATGGTATCAGTGATAACTCGGCTAACGATGAAGTTCGTTTTGGTGCAAATGGTGGAAGCGTGTCGGTTACGCTGTATAACTATGACAGTGCCCTTGCCGATGTAATCAGCGCGTCAGGAACGCTTGCGCAAGGGTCGAGTAGCTTGCCATGGGAAGCGGGTGCGGCACTGATTTCAGCTGTGTCGCAAGGCGGGCAAGGTACGGTTGATGAGCGTCCATACATGCAGAATGTATCGTATCAAAGTGGCTTTGGTGGCGATGTGTCGGTATCGGCCCCCAACGTAAATGCAATCTTAACGCTGGATGTAAATGCAAAAGCAAACTCTCCGGTAGTGGGTTTGCTGGCGTTGTCGCGCGGTGGGAAAGGGGGTGCTCATGGAGACTTTTTCGCGCCTAACGGTAAAGGCGGAATCGTTGACGTTACATTTGATTCTTATATAAAGGGCAGTAAGCCTTATTCAATTGGTATTGTGGCGGCCAGTGTGGGCGGCGCGTCGCAACATGCAAGTGCTACCAAGCCTCTACCTTCCGGTGGCGGCAGCGATGTTTCTGTGCGGCTGGAGTTTGCAGATATCAACCTATCCAGCACGAATACCATTGGTGTGGTGGCAACCAGTACGGCGGAAAACCCTAATGCCAGCCGTAGTATCAGCATGTCGGGCAACAGTTATCGCGATGTGCTGGTCTCGCTTGACTCCTCTAGTTCTATTTCAGTTGGGAATACCACTGACAAGGCAACGGCAACCGATACCACGATTGGCGTTTTGGCTAACAGTGCAGTGGGTTGGAGCAGCCAGCCATTTTTGGGTACGGCGCCCAGTTCGATGTCGTCGCCCGGCAATGTGGGCAATGTCACTATTGAAAATAAAGGCAGCATCACGGCGCTGGGTAGTGGTGCCATTGGGGTGGTGGCGCAATCTATTGCGGGCAATGGTGCCAGCGCAAGCGGTGGCGTTGCGCCGTTTATTGGCGATTCCGGCGGTGCCGGTGGCACAGCCGGTAAAGTAACGTATAAGGGCGATGGCGGCAAAATTACTGCCAAGGGCGCCGGTGCAACGGGCTTGTTAATGCAGTCTATTGCCGGCGGCGGCGGTAACGGTGGTAATGCGGCGGGGCTGTTTGTAGCGGTGGGCGGCCATGGTGGCCATGGTGGTAAAGCCGGTACGGTAAGTTTTTCACAGAAAAACGGCGCCAAAATCACTACCGAAGGGCATTACGCGCAAGGCGTGGTGTTGCAGTCAATTGGCGGTGGGGGTGGTAATGGCGGGCATTCAAGCTCGTATTCAATTGGTACGCCTACGTCGACTTCAATTGGGGGTCGCGGCGGTATTGGTGGTGACGGCGGAACACTGGAATTTAGTGGCCTGAAGGATTCGGGATCAGACCAAACCAGCACTATTACCACTTCCGGGCGGCACGCCCACGGGGTAATCGCGCACAGTATCGGCTCGGGCGGTGGCAAGGGCGGTGCGGCACATAGCTTTGATGGCGGTGTGGGTTTGAACGTGGCACTGGGTGTAGGGGGCGATGGCGGCCATGCGGGTGATGGTGGCGATATAAAAGGCGTGGGAGGCGTTGCAACTGCCTCATCGTTCGGCGACGTTATTACAACGGGGCACGATGCCATTGGCACGCTGATACAAAGTATTGGCGGCGGTGGGGGCGTGGGCGGCGCCTCGACGGCCGATGCCTTTTCTGCGTTGTCGATTCCGGAAGAGCCCAACATGAACGTGGGCATCGCGGTTGGTGGAACCGGTGGCATGGGCGGCAATGGCGGCAAAATTAATTTTGATCTTGCCAACAACATGACCACCCGTGGTGCACTTTCACACGGTTTTGTCTTGCAAAGTGTTGGGGGCGGTGGTGGTTCAGGCGCCGACGCTACAGCAGGCGCGGCAGCGATTTTGGCCAACAATAAATTCACCTTGGACACTGCGGTTGGGTTAGGCGGTGACGGGGGCGCGGGCGGAAAAGGTGGTGAAATCACACTTGGTTTATCGGGCACTCAAGCTACCCGTGGTCACGGGGCATCGGCCATTTTGGCACAGTCGATTGGTGGTGGCGGCGGTATTGGCGGCGTGGGTAATGCCGCAACGGTGGTGGCAGTGCCGCTGGAAGAGAAAAACTATCAATTGAATATAAGTGCCGGTGGTAGTGGGGGCAGCGGTGCAACCGGGGGCAAAGTAACGGTAACAACGCATGGCGATTCCGTTTTAAGTACCCTGGGTTCCGGTGCGTCCGCCTTAATTGCGCAAAGCGTGGGCGGTGGCGGTGGTGTTGGCGGAAATGCTGGCAGCCAGGGCGTGGGCGGAAAGGTTACGGTAAAACATGCTGCTGGGGGCGATGGTGGCTCGGGGCACCACGGCGGCGATGTGTGGGTTTCGCATGCTGGCAAAATCACAACGGGTGATCGCTACCAGGTGCAGTATCAAACCGAGTCAGGCGAAAGGGCCTTAACCACACCTATTGCGTTAGGTGGCAGTTCACACGGTATTGTGGCGCAAAGTATCGGTGGCGGTGGCGGCATAGCGGGTAATGCCGATCCGGCAAAAAGTGTTCTGCCTGACTTGGCTGAAACTATTGTTGAAGATCTTAATAAAGTTTTAGATGCCAAAGGCATGCTTGGGTGGTTATCAAGCCGTGTTGTGAATTGGCAGAAAGATGAGCACGAGTTTCCGAAATCGTATTCAGTTTCAATGGCTGTAGGCGGAACCGGCGGCGTTGGAGGTGATGGCGGCCAAGTTGACGTGACGCTGGAAGGGGGTGGGCAGGTTCTTACACAAGGTCATCGTTCCTATGGTGTTTTTGCGCAATCGGTAGGCGGTGGCGGTGGTGAGGCTGGCGAAGCCACCGGCGATTACATTCTGGACGCCGATGCTGAATTAAGCCCGTTAACCGGCGCCGACTTTTCTTTGGGTGTAAACGTAGGGGGGCATGGCGGCGCTGCGGGCGATGGTGGCGATGTTTCTGTATATCTTCAGGATAACGGCGACTCGAACAGGGCCGGCGACGTTACGACGACCGGGTATGCTTCACACGGCGTTTTTATGCAGTCTGTTGGTGGTGGCGGGGGTGTTGGGCACGAGGGTTCCCTGCTGGGCCTTGGTACGAAACTGGCCGGGGCCGACGTGCCGGACATTACGTTGGGCAAGCTCTCTAGCAGCTCGGGGGTGTCTGGCAGTGGGGGCGATATTTATTTTGGCGCAGAAATAGTGATACCAAAGCGTAATCCGTCTTGGGTCACAACAGCGGGCGACGATGCGGGTGCGATTTTTGCGCAATCAATTGGCGGCGGCGGCGGTACAGCCAGCATGGGCTGCACGAACAGTGGGTTAAGCGTTTCACGCGCGCCGAGTGCCTGCCACACGAATGCCGAGACCAGTACGTCTGATACCCCCTTTGATGATGCGCCCAAACGGTTTGTGAATGGGCAGCTACGTTATAAGTTGAATATTGTGCCTTTGGGGGGCGCCTGGAGCGACGGTGGCGTCGTTAGCCTGATGCCCAACGCGGCCACGTTTACAACTTATGGAAACCGTAGCCCCGCTATTATGGCGCAGTCGATAGGGGGCGGCGGTGGCTACATAACAACCCATAGCAAGCATGTTGAAAGCGCCACAATTCATGCTGCCGATGGGGGTACGGGTGGCGAGGTTCGGGTTGAGTTGTCAGATGTTGCGGTTAGAACCAGTGGGCATGGCTCGTGGGGGATATTGGCACAATCGGTCGGTTCAGGCGGTGGCGTGTTGGGCGACCTGGCTGGCGAAGTCCACTTCGAAAACACGGATATTTCTTCGTCGCGCAAAAGTGGCCGGCACGGGGGCGATATCCATATCACGTTAAGCTCGGGTTCGAGTATTGACGCAGGTGTTGGCTATACCACGGTTGCCAATGCACACGGTATTGTGGCGCAAAGTTTAGGTTCATCGGGTGGATTACGCACTAATGGCAATAAACTCGTTTTCGATGGCAGAAACAGTTCAGTTAATGAAGGGTATGGCGGCGCCATTACAGTCAATGTCGATGGCGGCTCGTCTGTTTCAACTTCGGCAGTGGGCGGGGTGGGTATCCTGGCTCATAGTTCAGGCAAATATGCCAACCACGACAAAAAGGGCATTACCGTGCAGGTTGATGGTGATGTAACGGGCGGGTTCACCGCGAAGAGCCCGATAACCGGCAATCACCTGGATGGTGTCGGCATTATGGTCATGGGTGGGGCAGTAAAAGGCTCCGACTTCGTAAATACCATTAACGTGAATGGCAGGGTGATGTTGCGGGAAAGTAATGGGGTAATCGGATACGGGATTAAAACCGACCACGGTTTAACCAACATTAATAATTCCGGTCTGATTCAAGGCAGCGTTGATATGGGCTCAACGCCCGGTACATTTAATAACCACGAAAGCGGCACGCTGGAAATGGGGAGCATTTACCGGGTGGGGAATAATAGTCTGCATAATTACGGCACTCTGCAGGTGGGTACCGAGCAGTCTGTTTCCACCACCACTCTTTATGGCACCATGCATCAATATGAAAGTGGGCGGTTGGTGTTTACAGTTGATGCGGCGGCCAGTGGTGCCAAGCACGATAAACTCATCGTTGATGGTACAGCTAATCTTGGCGGAGAGGTTCAGGTTTATGCGAACACGCTGCTACCTGGGTCGTATTCTTTTATTGATGCCACGAATTTGAACTTCACCGGTCGCTTTGCCGATTCCCTGATTTACGACTGGGTCCCCGTGGCGAGCACAACGGGCCTCTCGGCAGGCCCGACCGCCAATTTCAATGGCGTTCATTTGAATTTAACGGGTACGGCTGCGAGCCTGGCCGATTATATTGCCCGTGGTTGGCAAAGTGCCGATGTTACCAAAGCAGGGTTGTTTGCACATTTGCATCATGTTGAAACAAACGAGGAATACCAGGAAACGCTGGAGCAGTTGGGTGGCCAACAGTTCCAGGCGCAAACCCAACAGATGGTCGCTTCGTCCTTTGATGGTTTCAATGACGCCTTGCGATGCCCGCGTGACGGCATGGGCGTGCGCCAGGGTGCACAGGGTTGTACGTGGGCTGAAGCCACGGGTAATCGTACGCGCCAGACTGAACAATCTGAAAACCTGGGGTTCCGCTCCGAAGGTGGCGGGGTGCGTATGGGTGCACAACGCGCACTTAACGATGTGGTGACCCTGGGGTCGGCCTTTGGCGTGAATCGCAGGCGTCTGACTTCCACTGGGTTCAGTAGTAAGGGCAACACGTTCGATGCAACCGTTTCTTTGTCTCGCGATGTGGGGAACTGGACATTTTCCGGTGCGGTGATGGCGGCGCACGGCCGGTTCCACAATGATCGTACAGTTGATTTTGGGTCGGGCGGCGCGTCTCGGGGCTTGAACGCCACCTACAGCAGCCGCTCCACCACCACCCTGTTGGGCGCGCGATTACGTGCAGCATACAACATGAGTTTCAACAATTATTATCTGCGACCATTGGTGGATGTGGATGTACTGCACAGCCGCAGCCCCTCATTTACCGAGTCGGATTCAGGGCCGTTGCAGTTAGAGGTGGGTTCGGCCAAGCAGACACAAATCGTGGTCAGCCCCACCCTTGAAACGGGAGCGTCTTTCGATATTGGCTCGGAAACGTTGATGCGGGCGTATGCTGGTGTAGGTGTGAGTATGTATTCCGACGCTAAGCACAGCAGTCAAAATCGCTTCAATAAAGCTTTAACATCAAGCGGAACGTTTACGTCTGAACAAGATACGCCCTCGGTTCTGGGCCGTTTAAGCCTGGGCGTGGAGTTTGCACGTGAAGATAACCTTAGCTTCAGCGCCGAATACGGTCTGCAAGCGGGTGGAGGCTACCGTTCGCAGAACTTGAATGCACGGCTAACCTATCGTTTTTAATCCGTTGTTAAATACTTGGTCGTTTAGCTTAGGAAGAAAATAGGACAAGCTTTATTGCCATAACTAGCATATGCTGTTCTATGGCCGTGGCAATTTCGTCCGGCCATCCATTGACCAATGGAGGTCGAAATGGACAAGAAAGGTAAATCTCCGAAGAAACCGCAACGCCCTGCGCCGACATTGAATGAGGCGGGGTGGCCTAACCAGGACAAAGGTTCGGTGCCTACAAAGGGGAGTGCGGTGCAAGATCGCAAACCCGTGGGGCGCAGCGCTCCCAGAGGAAGGTAAAGTCGTATTGGGTCGTGAGATTTTGGAGTCGGGTGTGCAATTGGTTTTTGCACACCCGTTTCTTTTGGGTGTTTGTACGATAAGCGGCACCCGTTGCAGGCATGCTGTAAAGAGCAAGACACGAAGTACAATCGCGCTTAATTTAAAAAGGAGTGGCTATGTACAGAATTGGCGCTGCAACTCTAACAGTTTTACTTGCCGGATGTACGGTGTCGGGTTCTGACCCAACTCTTGCAATTGGTATGCCAAACCCCGCTTCTGTTTATTGTATTGAACGTGGAGGCACCCTGGATATTAAGGAGCACTCAGACGGGGATGTGACGTATTGTGTTCTTTCCGACGGTACTCGCATTGAGGAATGGAAACTTTACCGGCGAGATCATCCGCAAGGAGCAGGTTGATTATTGATCCATGACACGTAACCTGGTGTCCCATCACTGTCTTTTTCGGTTTTCCTAGGGTTTTCCAGTGGGTTATTCACAGTTTGTGTGGATAAGTTTAAAGTCGTTCCCTCTCTACTCTGCGTTCGCCATTTCGTGTTCGGCCGCCGTAGCCAGAAAAGCGGATCGAGATTGCCCGCGCTGTCGCGCAGTGGCATCGATACGCTGAACAAGATTCTCGGGTAGGCTGATGTTCAATCGGACCGCGCGCGAGCGTACTTGAGATAAGTCGATATCCACCAGCATCCAAAACCCACCGTCCTGGTACTCGGGATGAGTCGCCCAAGCATCTGGTGTGCTTGCCGAGGGGATCGGGTCTTCATCAACGCTGAAGTGAGCTTCGACGGCTTCTTGAGCTGCGCGTGGAAGCGCCTGAATATCATCTGCACCAGAAAAGCAACCGGGGATATCGGGGAAGGTCGCCCCGTATGCGCTTCCATCTTCCTTGTGCACGTATATTGGATAAAGCATTGTTGACTCTCTTAACTTGATTAATTCAAGCCTGCTTGTTTAAGGATGCTTCGTACTGTTGGTTTCGGTAAATCTTTTTAGGGTGTGGAACAGTGACCTTGCCTAGTTTGGTCGGATGTTTAAACTGGTGATGCGACCCGACTGTATGTACTAGATACCAGCCATCGACTTTAAGTTGCTTAATGAGGTCTAAACTGGTCATTTGTGTAATTATACACAATACACAACTTTACACAAAAATGCTAGTGTCTTCATTTATGGGGTAGAGCCTAGATGCAAAAAGGCCAACCCCGAAGAGTTGGCCTAAGTGCTTGATTTATTTGGTGCCCCCCCCGAGCTCCGTACTATTCAATAATCATGCGGTTTTCGATGGGGCGTTGCGTAATTTTTGCGTAGTGCGTCCGTCAATTGGCTGACGTTGCATCTCAATCCACTCGCTAATTTCGTCCCGATCCAGCATCACGCGACCTGAGATTCTGAAGGGGCGAGGGAAGTCTGGGCGCTTGAGTAGTCTACCGCGAACATGCTCCGGATGCATCCCCCCGAGCATTCGCGCAACTTCCTTGATATCAATTAAATTGCGTTCCGACATTTGGATCTCCCAAACGATAGCGCTGCACATTGGGAGCGCTTATGTTCCATTCTTTGGCCGTGGTGGCCAGTATCTTTTCAACGAGCTCAGCCACGCAGCACCATTTCAATAATGCGGCCGGCTGCGGCAATCGAGGCTGCAACGATGAGCGCGCCTGGCCAGTGGACGGTTGTTAGAAATTCGATGATGTCTGTCATGGGACTTTCTCCGCTAATGCGTGATCAATTGCTGCATTGATTTCGTCGCTGAAGCACTCAAGCGACAAGTCAAGGTCAACCCAGTAACCGTCTGGGTTGATCAACTCAACAGTTCCAGCGCCGTTTTCCAGGTCAACTCGTACTGTCCAGCCTTCGGGTAAGTCTTCACATGCGCGCATAACTGCAACGCCTATCAAGTGGCGCTCTCGGTTTAGGTCAATCATGTCTTTGATCTCCTGCGCAGTTCCAATTCCCTGCTCATTGAGCTAACTCCGTTTACAACGTCCTCGGCCAATATCCCTCTGTGACAGTGGGGGCAACACGGCGTCATGGTTCTGCTTCTAAACTCCTTGTCCAGAGCTTTTGCCGCGCGGCTATGCAATGTTTCGGCTTCAATTTCACGAAGCCTCGAAATTCGGTTCTCGAAGGCATAAAAGCGCTCAACAAGCGATGTGAAGGCATCGAATGGCTCAACATCGGTTTCACAGTCTTTGCACCACACGCGCCGTTCACTGGTGTCGTAAACCAATTTGGCGTGCTTGCATGTTGTGTGCTCCCGGCGTGTTAGACCCCTGGCAACCCGAAGGTCACCGATATCGACAACCTTTACACCGCGGGAGAACTCATGTTCTATGATCGGTGCGCTCATGGCTTTATCCTTTTGAACTCAATGACCCACACCCACGGGTTTGCGTCCCATGAACCGGGGCCGTTAATGGATTCCCAGAGTCGCTCATATTGTTCGCGATACGCATCGCCACAGCCCTTAGCTGTGCACTGCCAACCGCCATCTGGACCAGAATTTATCCAGCCCACATCATGGCAAACTTCACACTCAGGGCAGCCCTCGGCCTCGGCATCTTCTTCGCTGATATCCTGCAACCGCTCCACGCGCACGCCGGTTATTTCCAGGGTGATGCGGCTGTATGCGCGGGGCATGTGAATGCTGGTCCGGATGCGCAATTCGTACGGCTCGACCTCGACACAATCATCAATGTCTGGGGCCAAGCCACCTTCGAGACACGCCCTCCCCTCGTCGGACTCGACGTATACGGGGCCTTCGTAGCCGTGATCCTCGACTTTGATCGTCGCCTCGCGCACCCAGAGACGGTCACCTGGTTGGCCGTAGGGGCAACTTAGCTCCCGGCCATGCCCATCTTCCAGACC
>NZLH01000237.1 GCA_002694155.1 Pusillimonas sp.
GGCATGGCTTCGGGCTGCATGTCGGTTATGAACTCGACATATTTTGCATTAGCGGTGGGCTCTACGGCTTTAAGCAAGACTGACAATGGATAGCCATTCCAGGGAATAACCATCGACCAGCCTTCCACGCACCGCATGCGATAAACGCGCTCTTCCATAGACGCCAGTTTAGCCAGGTCATCAAGATCGAATTCACGGGGCCGCAACACCTCACCGTCAACTTTAACCTTCCAAGGCTGTAAGCGCATGCGGTCGCCATAACGTGCCGGGTCACCCTTTCCAGTGCCAAACTCATAAAAATTATTGTAAGTTGTCACATCCTCTTCAGGAGTGAGCTTTTCGTCGGCCCCAAACGCAGGGTTTCGCGAACCAAAGTCCAGCCCCTCTTGCGCCAAAAGCGCTGAAGGCAACGACGACACCAAACCTGCGCCTAGTGCCGTGACGCCAAATTGGCGCAACCATTTTCGGCGAGACTGCCACACGTATTCCGGCGTTATTTCAGACGACGCAATTTTCGGTAATCTAAATCGAGACATTTCACCCACCTTCGTTTTTACTGCGCGAAGCCGGGCAAACGCCCCGACTAACGCACTACAGGAACCAGCCGCCCAGACAGCCAGTCGTTCATTTCCTCGACGCTATGAACCAGCACGGTTGGCGCCGAGCTGGATAAAGTGTCGACATCGTGCGCACCATAGCTAACGGCAATACTGTCGATACCCGCGTTATGGGCCATTGCAACGTCGTGCGTTGTATCACCCACCATCACAACCCGATCGGGTTCCAGCCCCAAACCATGGATGATGTCAAACAACATGGTGGGGTCGGGTTTGCCTTGGGCCTCGTCAGCACACCGCGTCATATCAAAATAATGTTGCAAGTTCGAAGCCTGCAACACCCGATCAAGCCCGACACGACCTTTTCCAGTTGCAACCGCCAAACTGACCCGCTCTTGTTTCAAACCAGAAAGCACGTCGGTAATACCGTCAAACAAAGGAATGGTTTGATCGTTCTGGAAAAAATGGTGCTTGTAACGCGCTACAAACGCAGAAAGCTGGTCAGCCGGCAAATCGGGGGCCACATGGTAAAGCGCACTTTCCAGAGACAAACCAATCACCCAGGCCGCCCGCTCTTGCGAAGGTACCGGCAAAGCCATGTCGGCGCACGCCTGTTGAATGGCTCTTACAATAGACTGGGTCGAATCCATTATGGTTCCGTCCCAGTCAAAAATAACCGCGTCGTACTGTTTCAAGACCGCTGCTCCAACTTATCAAGAAGCGCCTGACACGCAGGCGGTAAGGCGGCTTCCAGCCGCAAGACTTCATCATTAAGGGGATGGGGAATATCCAACCGCCAGGCGTGCAGAAACATGCGGTTGAAACCACGGCGCGAAAACTGCAGCCTGATGTCATCGTGACCGTACTTGTCATCACCCACGATTGGGTAGCCACTGGCAGCCAAATGTACGCGGATCTGGTGCGTACGCCCAGTTTTTAATTCGGCCTCTACCAACGAAAAACGACCACCATAACGCTTTACCAAATTAACAATAGTGTGCGCCGGCTTACCCAACGCATCGACCTTCACGCGCCGCTCGCCTGAAGCGGTAAGCCACTTTAACAATGGCTGGCGTATATGCTGCCGATCGTTTACCCAGTCGCCCACAACCAGGGCCAGATAGCGTTTTCTTCCCTTCCCTTCGCGCATCATTTGATGCAGCGCCACAAGGGCGGATCGTTTCTTGGCCACTATAAGCAACCCCGACGTTTCACGGTCGAGCCGATGCGCAAGTTCAAGAAACCTGGCTTCGGGGCGCGCTGCACGCAATTGTTCGATAACCCCGAATGACACCCCGCTACCACCATGCACGGCAACACCGGCGGGTTTGTCGATGACCAGCATGGCGTCATCTTCGAACACAACCGGAAACTGGGCCGCAGGAACAGGGGGACGGGCTTGTGGGTCGGGCATTCGAAATGGCGGGACACGCACCGTATCGCCCTGCTGCAGCCGATACTCGGCCTGGCAGCGCCCTTTGTTCACACGCACCTGACCTGACCGAATCGCTTTGTAAACGTGGCTTTTAGGCACGCCTTTGCAAGTTTTCAACAGAAAATTATCAATGCGCTGCCCCGCCTGTTCTGCGCCAATTTGTAACATTTGAACGGTCTGAGCCATGGATAGAGAAGATTCCGGTTTGCGCATTGACAAAACAGGCATATAATCTTATTAGCCTATAGAAGCTGAAACCCACCTGCGTAGAGACGAATGTGTTACGTCTCCGTGGGTCGCGAAAGACCATATTGTACTGCTTACGTGTTTCAGTTTCCGGGCCAATCGGTCGCCGGAGCGTTATGCGTCGGCGCAACAGCAGAAGAAGAAAAACCTGCTTTTGCGCCAGGCCCTGCGCCAACCGCGTGCGACGCTTTAGTCTTTGCATCGTTAATCGAAAGTTTTAATGCACCAGATGCGCGCAAACGGCGCATCTGCTGTTCCCAGCAAATTGTTCGTCAACCACGTAATTATTGTGAATCTGACCTTCCTGCTGCCTGAACCGTGTGCCAAGTGGCAAGTCATTTCTGCCTAACGAAGAAGGCAGGCGCCCCTGACATCGGTCAGCCGGCCCTCCTTTTGTTGCAAGATTAAACGTCTCACACCGAGTGGTCCAAGGTCGTGCGCCAGCCAAATGGCGTGCCATGACTACGGAGAAATACACTCATGAAACGCATGTTGTTCAATGCAACGCACCAGGAAGAACTACGCGTTGCGATTGTCGATGGTCAAAAACTAATCGATCTCGACATCGAAACCGCCGGACGCGAACAGCGTAAAGGCAATATCTACAAAGGGGTTATCACCCGCATCGAACCCGGCCTTGAGGCTTGCTTTGTTAGCTACGGCGAAGAACGCCACGGCTTTCTGCCTTTCAAGGAAATTGCACGCGGCTTCTTCAAAGATGGCGTCGATGTCCGATCCGCACGCATTCAAGATGCCGTCTACGAAGGCCAGGAACTTATTGTTCAGGTTGAAAAAGAAGAGCGTGGCAACAAAGGGGCGGCCCTTACCACCTTTGTTTCGCTGGCCGGTCGTTATCTTGTTTTAATGCCAAATAACCCACGCGGAGGCGGTGTTTCCCGCAGGGTGGAAGGTGAAGAGCGCCAAGAATTGCGTGAAGCAATGGACCAGCTCAACGTTCCTCAAGGCATGAGCATCATTGCGCGCACTGCAGGTATCGGGCGCAGCGTAGAAGAACTGCAATGGGACTTGTCTTACCTGCTTCAACTTTGGACCGCAATAGATACTGCGGCCAAAGATAACGCGGCGCCTATCCTTATTTACCTTGAATCCAGCCTGGTTATCCGCGCCATCCGAGATTATTTCTCGCCGGAAATCGGCGAAATTCTAATCGATACCGAAGAAATCGCCGAGCAAGCCACCGCCTTCATGAGCGTGGTCATGCCCGACAACGTGCAGCGGGTTAAGGTATACAAAGACGACATCCCCCTGTTTTCGCGCTTCCAAATCGAGCATCAAATAGAAACCGCCTACGCCCGAACGGTGCAGCTACCTTCTGGGGGTGCGGTGGTCATCGATCACACAGAAGCCCTGGTGGCGGTCGACGTCAACTCGGCCCGATCAACGCGCGGTGCCGATATCGAAGAAACCGCCATGCGAACAAACCTGGAGGCGGCCGACGAAGTAGCCCGTCAGCTTCGTTTGCGCGACCTTGGCGGCCTGATCGTCATTGACTTCATCGACATGGAAGACAACAAGAACCAGCGTCTTGTTGAACAACGTCTTCGCGATGCACTGCACTTCGATCGCGCCCGGGTTCAAATGGGCAAAATTTCGCGTTTCGGCCTTACGGAGCTGTCACGCCAGCGATTGCGGCCGGCACTGAATGAAGGCTCACACATTACATGCCCGCGTTGCAACGGTACTGGCGTTATCCGCGATGCCGAATCCAGCGCGCTGCATGTTTTGCGTTTGCTGCAAGAAGAAGCCATGAAAGAAAACACGGCTGCCTTGCATGCGCAAGTGCCTGTCGATGTGGCCACATTCTTACTGAACGAAAAACGGGCAGATATCACCAAAATTGAGTCTCGTCTGAAAGTTAATCTGGTTCTTATTCCAAACAAGAACCTGGAAACGCCACATCATCACATCGAGCGCCTGCGGCACGATGACCCTCGCCTCGACAACGCTGTTACCAGTTTCCAACTGGTTGAAGCGCCAGAAACAGACATCAGCTACCCTGGCAGTAAAGAGTCCGAAAGCAAACCTCGTCAGGAAGCCATTGTTAAAAGTATTACCCACGCCCAGCCCGCTCCTGTAGTGGCTGCTACTGCCCCCACGGCAGCGGGTACAGCAGTAACCGGCCCGACGGCCGCTCAGCA
>NZLH01000238.1 GCA_002694155.1 Pusillimonas sp.
CCCCTAACGAAGCGGCGCTGGCGGCACGGCTGGACGAACTGCTCGTTGGTCTCCAAACGCTGGGGTTGTTTGCATGAGCGTGCACGATAAGTGCGAGGAAGCGTGCAAGGGCAAGCCACACAGCGAGTGGTGCATCGGGTGCAAATGTCGGTGGGCTGTTTGGTTCGGTCGGGCATATTGATTCATATAGGTGTGGCCACCACGCAACACACATGAGTTCCGAGGAAATCCTTGCAGTTCTTGCCTTGCTGGGCATCGTTGCGGCAGTCGCATACCGTGCCTATTTGAAACACAAGCCCGCCATTGACGAGATTCTTGAGGATGGGTTATCGCTTGACGACTTGGACGAGATTCAAGAACTCGTTGAGGACGCCAAGGAAGATGTTGAGGAAATCGTGAACCTCGTCTCGTCGCTCCCCAAGACCAAGACGGAACTGCGTGCTCTCAAGAAGAACGAACTCGTGGCCCTTGCCGAGGAGCACGGGCTTGATGTTGAGGGCACGAAGGCTGACCTCGTGGCTCGCCTCGCTCCTTTGTTGTGAGCGACACCTTTATATAGGTGATACGCAGTCGCTTGTCCATGGACTACGACCCACCCCAACAATGGACCGATATGCAGAAGCGAGTGCGTATGTGCCTCGCTGACGAACGGCTCACCAAGCACGCCATCATCAAGAGCAAATTGGAGCGCATGAACCGAGCAATCAAGCGCTGGTTCAAGGCGTGCGCTGACGGCATTCATGTCCCCGTCCATAAGACGAAGCCGACCTTCTTCATGGGGATTGGCCTCAAATCCTGCGGCCCCGTGAACGGCCTTCACTCCACCTGCGCTCAATGCTACCACGAGCAGACTATCGGCTCGCTCCTGCCTCAGCGGTTTGACCTCGGGGTCAAGACCTACACGGCCGAATCACTTTGGCCCGAATACGGTGCCGTCGCCCGACCGATTGACCCGACCTGCCACTTGATGGCTGGCCTCGCTCAGTTCATTGAATACGGCACCAAGCCCTACCCCGTCTATGAAAACGGTGTGTTCGTGCCTGCCTATTCGCCCGAGTGATACGCCGAGAAGGCGTCGGGGTCCAAGACTCGGTATTCCTTGCGGTTGGTGTAGCCGACATTCCTACCGAGCACGCCAGCCTCCTTGGTGGCCGCCGCTTTGACCAAGTGTTGGAGCGTGCGGACATGAGCATTGACGCCGAACCCACGCAGAATATCGCACATTTCAGCGACCGTGAGCCAGCGGTCCCGAGGCAGTCGGTGGAACTGCCGTAGGATGCGCTGGTGGCGAGGCATTGACCCCACTCATGGCCTCACGGTTGAAATAGGTGGTGGTGCCCTCCGAGTGCATGGCCAAACGCTACGAGGAGGATGAGGTGCCGATTGTGAAGAAGCACGCCTGCATCGTGTGCAAGCGTTCGGGACGCACGGGGACAAAGAGCCTCGTGGCTGATGGCTGGCTTGACACCGCCAAGGGGCTGGTCTGCCCCGCTTGCCCCGAACCCGAGGCGTGAGCATGGAGTGGGCTGGACGGAGGGTCTGCGAGACCCCGAACTGCCACCGATTCATCAGCCGTCAATACCCCCGACTCAAGGTGTGTGGCACTTGCGCTCGTCGCCGCAGGGAAGGCGGTTCTGCTAAGCGCTGATGGAGCGACATTTACCGCAATCGTGAAAAACGATAGGCGAGTGTGGGTGTAGCGTGGACCTTGACGACGACGAGTGGGAGGACGGCCCCGAGGCCGAGGTGCTGGACATTGACACTTGGGGCAAAGGTGGTCAAACGGAGGGGCTGGACGACGCTCTAATCCGCTGGGCGGCCTTGCTCATGGTGCAGGGCTACAAAGAACACGAGGTCCTGCGCCGTCTCGGAGAAGCCGATTTGGACAGGCGACTCACCCGAGGAGACCGAACACGCCTTATGCGACTCGCAAGGACCGAAGCGGAGGACCTACGGCACCTCACAATCGCCAAAGCGGAGATGGGTGATACGGATTGGCTGAGGCTGGACTCCTACGCAAGGCGAAAACGGATGCTCACGCTCACGGAAGGCATCGTGCACCAAGCGCACGCCATGGCTGACAATGTGAGCAAATTGAACAATGTCTCCTTCATGGTCCAAGGGCTGGTCAAGCAACAGGATGCCATGGACAAAATGAGTGGGGCACAGGATGCCAAGCCACAGGTCGTGGTGAACATCGGCTACGACCCAATAGAACAGTTCCGAGCAGTCGTGCAGGAGGAACTGAGAACGATTGACGCCGAGGTGGATATTACACCCAATACCCCCGATGAAGAGGCCGCTGAAACCGACGACGAGAATTGACTCATAACCGATGGGGATTGAACGGACTTAGCCGATACCTTCCCGATGTCGGGTTGATTTAGCCGATACCTGCGACATTCGCCATGGATTTAGCCGATACCTACGAGGTTGGCGGTTGATTTAGCCGATACCTGCGGCAGGGCGCGTTGTTTGGAGGGGGGTATGGAGGCGGCTTGCGCTCCGCTCGTCCCATGCAGGGACCTAAAGCATTTGACCCTATAAAGGTTTGGGCGTGGCGTTCTCCCGTCGGCGAAACGGCCCCGCCGCCCGTAGGTTGATGGGCTGGGGGTATATAGTCTTTCCGTTCTGATAGTCTCCCGAGGTCGGACCCTATCATGATAGGGTCGGGGCGGCGGCCCCTCGGACCCTCGGCGGCCCCTCGGAAAAGCCGAAAATGCAGGCCGACCTATATCCCCCTATAAACCTATTGGTGTTTTGCGCCGATACCTTTAAGGTGGGTGGCCTCCCTGCTCTAATCATGGGACAAACACCCGAACCCCGAACCGAAGCCCGAACTGAGACCACCCTCGTCGTTGAGGCCACCGTCGTCGCCCCCGTTGGCAAGATTGTGGAGACCCACATGAAGCCCGACATGGCCGCCGTGCGTGCCAATGAGAACAGCGTGAACGCCTACGACTTCACCCTCACCGACAACATCAGCGGACACGAGACCCCCATGAAGGGCGTGTGGACCGTTGGCGCCGCAAGCGAGACCGTGAAGCCCACCCTCGGCCTCAACCTCAACGCCGTTCTTGACGCCGTGTGCATCAGCGGCAACCCACAGATGGCCGCCCTCCTCCGAACCGTGAACGAGGCCCAGCACCTCAAGCAGGCAGGCGCCTCCAAGGAGGACATCGCCGCCTTCTACGCTGACAACGGCTTCAACACCACCAGCAAGACGGCCGCTGACTTGAAGGCGTTCCGAGACTCCTTCAAGAAGGACACCGTGCGCCCCTACGCCGCCGTGGTCAAGGTCAAGCCCGAGTGAGGCCCAGCGCCACCACCGTCCACCTTCCACCTCTCCGAGGTGTTCACCTCCTTCCTCCGCCCCAAGGGGCGGGGGGAGGACCCCCAGCGCAAGCGTTCGCCCTCGGGCGGGCGCCCGTTTTTTTGGCCGCTCGGCCCGTCGGGTCGGCGGCGCGTCGTTGCTTCCTTGGGCTGTCGGCCTATAAAGGTTCCGGTCTCAAAGGTTTGCGGAGTCTCCCCGAGTGCCCTCGCCCCTGCCCCGCCCCCCACGGGGCCTCGCATCAATCCAAGGGAGGGGCTGGCACCCTATAAAGGTTTTGATGACCGAAAGGTTTAATATAGGGGGCCTCCTACCCTTACACATGGCGAACACCTACCGACCAACCCGACGAGCGCTTGAATACGCAAAGACCACGCTGGCCAGCGCCCGCGTCTTGAACTACGGCGAGACCTACACCGTCCGCCAAATCATTGACACGGCCGAGGCCGAAGACGGTCCTTTCTACCCCAACGGCCCCGAGGACGGCGTTTCATTCTGCGCCGTCAAGGCATGGGCTACCGCTCTTTGGAACGGCGACCGAGCCGCACACATCACCACGCCCACCGACCTCAACGCTTGAGGACGCCGCCCACGACGGGCGGGGCTACGCTGAGCGATAGCCCCAGCGTGAGCAAGGCGTTCAACCTGTGAGATTTTCAGCCGCTCCGAATCTGTCGGATTTGACAGACCCAGCGGGGCGCGTTTGTCCGATGTCCATAACCGATGGGCTGACAGCCTATAAAGGTTTCTAACACCGAAAGGTTTAATATAGGGGACCTCCTACGATGGAACATGACGGACACCCCGACACCCGCCCACCGCTTTACCATCGGACAGACCTACACCACGCTCAACGCCACATGGCCGCTGAGCGACTAC
>NZLH01000239.1 GCA_002694155.1 Pusillimonas sp.
CAGGGAAATTGTTTTGTCATCTACTCAAACTACCAATGCACAGCAAAATGGTCGGCCGTGTCGCTTGCTAATTATGATTTCCGGGCAGGGCTCAAACATGCGGGCTATTGTGCATCGAATAAGGCAACAAAACTTGCCCGCCGAAGTAGTGGCTGTTGTGTCCAGCGACCCAAACGCACCCGGGGTTGCCTGGGCACAAGAACAAGGGATCACCACGCATGTGGTGGCGCCGGCCAGTTTTTCAAGCCGTCGTGAATGGGACACGGCCTTGGCGCACGCGGTTCAGCAAGCTAACCCAGACTACATTTTGCTGGCCGGGTTTATGCGGGTGTTGGCAGCAAGCTTTGTCGAGCACTACGCCGGCCGTATGCTGAATATTCATCCTTCGCTGCTGCCTTCATTCCCCGGTTTGCGCACCCATGAACACGCTTTGGCGGCAGGCGTACAGTGGCACGGTTGTACCGTTCATTTTGTTACGCCCGACCTCGACAGCGGACCGATCATTGCTCAGGTGGCGGTTTTTGTGCACCCTGATGACACGCCCCAGCGTTTGGCCGATCGGGTTCGTTTGGCCGAGCATCGCCTGTATCCAGATGTGGTCACGTGGCTGGTACAAGGGCGTGTGTCGCTTAACAAGAAAGGGCGGGTTGATGTTGCCGGCGTTGCGCCGCGTGCGTATGTGGCATTGTCGTCGTCGGAGTCTCCGGCGCAATTAAAAATACTTAGGGCAGGAAATGAATCATCCACGCAAGCCTGACGGTCGTTCGTCAGGCGCAGGAACAAAATCACCAACAAGTCGCAAGCCATCGGGCAAAGGAAAGCCGTCTGCACGTCGAAATAAAGGTGTTTCAAACGAGACAGACATGTCGTCACCTGCAGCAATTCGTATCGAGCAATTGCGCGCGGTGCTAGACCAGGCGCTGAAGTGGATTCATCCGGCCGATGCAGTGTTGTCACGCTGGATGCGTATGAACCCGAAAATGGGGTCGCGCGATCGCAGCGAGCTGGCCGACGCTTTTTTTAAGGTATTGCGTCATGTACGCCTGTATCGTCACCTTGCCGAAAGCGGGCAGGGGCCGCTGTCGCGCCGGTTAGCCATTATGGGTTTGGCTGGGGTAATGCGGCCCGAAGTTCTCGCTGTGGCGTTGTCGGAATCCGAGCAAGGCTGGCTTGACCATGTAACTCGGGTCGATTTATCTACATTGCCGCTGGCGATACGTGAAAGTTTGCCCGATTGGCTGGCGCAACGATTAACCGCCTTGCCAAACGGTGATCAGCTAATTGCCGCTTTAAACACCAATGCACCGCTTGATTTGCGTGTTAATCCATTGAAGACAGACCGCGAAACAGTGTTAAGCCTGCTGCTGGCCGGGCCTGCAGCAACACTTGATCCGCAACCGACGCCTTATTCTCCTTGGGGTATCCGCATTCAGGGGCGCCCGCCGGTACAGCGTTGGGCGCTTTTTGAAAAAGGCGAAATAGAGGTGCAAGATGAAGGTAGTCAGTTACTGGCCGCTTTGATGGCACCAAAACGCGGTGAAATGGTCATTGACTATTGCGCCGGAGCAGGGGGCAAAACCTTGCTGTTGGGCGCCCTTATGCGTTCTACCGGGCGTTTGTATGCTTTCGACGTTTCGGCTGCGCGGTTAGCCCGAGCCAAGCCGCGATTTGCGCGCAGTGGCTTGTCGAACATTGTGCCAGTGGTCATCGCGCCCGAAGGCGATCAGCGCGTGCGACGTTTGCGCGGCAAGGCGCACCGGGTGTTGGTAGATGCGCCATGCAGCGGTTTAGGCACCTTACGGCGCAACCCCGACCTGAAATGGCGCCAAACGCCGGAATCGGTAGAGGAACTTTGTGCCCTGCAGGCGCGTATTTTGAAACAGGCGGCTGCGTGTGTTGCACCCGGTGGGCGGCTGGTATATGCAACATGTAGCGTCTTGCCAGAGGAAAATCAGCAGCAGGTCGAGGCATTTTTAGCCGAGAACCCCGACTTTTTGTTGCTGAATGCTGCTGACGTACTGGCAGATCGTTGTAAAAACCTGACGTTCGAGACCCCTTACATGGTGTTACGGCCCGACACCCACGGCACAGACGGCTTCTTTGCGGCTGTGTTGGAACGGGCCAAGAACTAATTGCAACAACCCCTGTCATACAACATTCATCTACGCTACACTTAGTTGGTTTTACTTTACAAAGGCCTGAACAGGTTTATGGATTACATTCTTTCTTTTCTTTCCGGTGGTTTACTGCAGTTTTCGTGGTGGCAGGTTGCGCTGGTAGCACTTGTTTTAACGCACATTACTATTGTCGCCGTTACGCTTTTTCTGCACCGCAGCCAGGCACATCGTGGGCTCGACTTGCATCCGGCAGTCATGCACTTTTTCCGCTTTTGGCTCTGGATGACTACTGGTATGGTCACCAAAGAATGGGTTGCCATTCACCGCAAGCACCACGCCAAGTGTGAACGCGAGGGCGACCCTCACTCGCCCATGGTATTTGGTATCAACCGGGTGTTTTTTCAGGGTGCCGAGTTGTATCGCCGTGAAGCTGCCAATGAAGAAACATTGAAGCGTTTCGGTTACGGCACCCCCGACGACTGGATGGAAAAAAACATCTATTCGCGTTACAGCGTGCTGGGCATTCTTATTATGCTGGGCATCGATCTTGCGCTATTCGGGTTCCTGGGGCTAACCGTATGGGCTATTCAAATGGCCTGGATTCCCTTCTGGGCGGCCGGTGTCGTGAATGGTCTGGGTCATTTCTGGGGCTATCGTAATTACGCCAGTCCAGACACCAGCACTAATGTGTTTCCCATTGGTTTAATTATTGGTGGTGAAGAGCTGCATAACAATCACCATGCTTATGGTACGTCGGCCAAGTTCTCGACCAAATGGTACGAGTTCGACATTGGCTGGGGTTATATACAAATTTTGCGGGTGTTGGGTTTGGCCAAAGTACGTCGTATGGCGCCCAAGCTTAAACTTAAGCCAGTGGTTGCGCCTGCGGTAAGCGAAAGCACGCTGGAAGGCGTTATTTTGCACCGTTATGAAGTGTTGGCCCGTTACACCGACATGCTTAAGAAAACGGCCGCCGACGAGCTGGCCCGCCTGAAACCGCAACGCAAGATAGGTAGTGCCGACTGCCGCTGGTCGTTGCTGGCCCGTGCAAAAAACTGGTTGCATCTTACCGATGAAAGCCGTTTGCAGCCCGAGCAAAAAGCGGAACTGGATACCGTTCTGGCACAGCATCAGTCGCTGTCAACATTGGTGCAAATGCGCGATGAACTTACCCGTTTGTGGGAAAGTTCCAGTGCCAGTAGCGAACAGTTGCTGCAAGACTTACAAGCCTGGTGCCAGCGCGCCCAGCAAAGTGGTATTGAAGGTCTCGAGCAGTTCGCTTTGCGTCTGCGCCGCTATGCGGCATGATCGGGTCGCTTAACGAACAACAACAATCTGCTGTTACCCTGCCCGAAGGTCATGCCCTTGTGCTGGCCGGTGCGGGCAGTGGTAAAACCCGGGTGCTTACCACCCGCATGGCCTGGCTTATTCAAACCAGCCAGGTTAGTCCGTTTGGGTTGTTGGCAGTCACTTTCACAAATAAATCGGCGCGTGAAATGCTTACGCGTCTGTCGTCGTTGTTGCCCATTAACACGCGTGGCATGTGGGTGGGTACCTTCCATGGTTTGTGCAATAGGCTTTTGCGGGCACACCACCGCGATGCGGGCCTGCCTCAAACTTTTCAAATACTCGACTCAGCCGATCAGTTGTCAGCCATTAAACGGCTAATCAAAACTGCCGGCATTGACGACGACAAGTACCCGCCACGCGATGTTCAGCGTTTCATCAACGGGTCTAAAGAGCAGGGCCTTCGACCCGATCAGGTTGAAGCATGGGACGCCCACCGCCGTGGCCTGATTAACATTTACGAACAGTACCAGGCCCAGTGTGAACGCGAGGGCGTGGTAGATTTTGCCGAATTGTTGCTGCGTGCCTACGAGCTGCTATCGCGCAACGCCCCTATTCGCGAACATTATCAACGTCGTTTCCAGCATATTCTTATCGACGAGTTTCAGGACACCAACGATTTACAGTACCGTTGGCTGAGGTTGCTGGCTGGGGGTGGTGCGTCGCTGTTTGCCGTGGGCGATGACGATCAGTCTATTTATGCCTTTCGTGGTGCCAATGTGGGTAATATGGCGGCATTCGAGCGCGACTACGCCAAAGGCAATGTCATTCGGCTCGAGCAAAATTATCGTTCCCACGGCCATATTCTGGATTCTGCCAATGCGCTTATTGCTCATAATGCTGCACGCCTTGGCAAGAATTTATGGACGGAAGAGGGCGAAGGCGAACCGGTACGTGTGTGCGAGCAGGGTACCGACCTGCTGGAAGCGCAATGGGTGGTGGATGAAATTAAATCGTTGGTAAACGACGGCCACACGCGCAGGGATATTGCGGTGCTGTATCGAAGCAATGCGCAGTCTCGTGTGATCGAACATGCGCTGTTTTCCAGTGGCTTGCCATATAAGGTTTATGGCGGTTTGCGATTTTTCGAGCGCCAGGAAGTAAAGCATGCGCTGGCTTATTTGCGCTTGATTACCAACCCCGACGATGACACCTCCTGGCTCAGGGTTGTTAATTTTCCTGCCCGAGGTATCGGTGCGCGCACGTTGGAACAGTTGGGAGATGTCGCCAAAGCTGCCAGTTCGAGCCTGTTTCAGGCTGTGCATTCAGTTGGGGGTAAAAGTGGCGCCAAGTTGCAAACATTTGCCGAATTATTGGCCCAGTTAACCGAGCAAGCACGCTATCTTCCGCTTCCGGAAGTCATCGAGCATGTACTGCATCATAGCGGTTTACGCGATTTCTATATGGGCGAGAAAGAAGGCGAAGACCGCCTTGAAAACCTTCAGGAACTGGTGAATGCCGCAGCGGTTTTTGTGGGCGAAGAGGGCATGGTGGGCGAGCCGGCGCTGTCACAAGCGGCGCGGGAAGCCCTTGACCCACTCGACATGGCAGGCCCGCCTACTATGTCGCCGCTTGATGCATTTTTGTCTCACGCTTCGTTAGAGGCGGGC
>NZLH01000240.1 GCA_002694155.1 Pusillimonas sp.
ATGGCAGCCTCCCTGAGTTGTTGCTGTTATGCCTGATTCGACGCACCACGGGGCCGGATGGATATTTCGCCTAATGACAACGGGGTTTCACCATTGGGACCGTGTACGAGCAATTGTCCCATGATGTTAATCCCTTTGGCGATTCCCGCATGTAACAACCTGTCATTGTGAATAACGTGAATATGTTGCCCCAATAATCCGTCTACTTGGGCGTACTGCTCAGGAAATGTAACTAAGCCGTTGCGAGTGGCATCGTTGAAAGCGTGACGACAGTTTTGTGCAATTTCGGCAATCAGGTCGGTTGCGCTTGCGACCTGGGCTTGCGTGTCATGTGCGCATATTTCAGACCAATCGGCGACTGCCCGATTCAGCGATTGGCTTAATGCGCGGGCGTCTTTGATGTTCAGGCCTATGCCCACAATGACCACATGGTGGTCTTCTGAGTTTTTGGCGGTCCCGGCGCGGGTTACCTCGGTTAGGATGCCGGCCAGTTTGGCCTGGTCCCACCAGATATCGTTAGGCCATTTCAGGGTTAAACGATGTTGGTTGGCGGGTGTTAGTTTCTTACGCAAAGCTTGTGCTACGGCAACACCTGCAAGTGGCGATAAGGTGGGAAGTTGCTGTGCCGGCATGAATACGTCGTAAGCGCACGAGAACATTAAGTTGGCGCCGGCGCGATTTTGCCAGGTTCGCCCGGCTCGGCCCCGTCCGGCGCGTTGGAAGTGTGTGCCCAACAGCCAAGGCCGTGCCAGTGTTGCCTGGGTCGTTCTGGCCTGGCTAAGCAGGTCAGCATTGGTCGAGTCGGTGTGTTCGCACCAAGTTATCTTACGGAAACTGGGTAGCACCTTTTCCAGCTGCGCTTGCAGTTGATTGGGTAAGGGAAGGGTAAGGTCAGGCATAAGCCGCGATTAAAAAGGCATCGGGATTCAGGTTAAGCTTTAGGGGCTTGCAAGAGATATAGTTTAAAGCGGGTTGTTGTTTGTAGCTTTAATCTGTGGTGCAACCTAGGCAAAAAAGTCAAAAATTAATTGGTACAGAAATGGCAGAGCAAAAGGAAATCAAAACATTCAAAGGGCAAGCTGGGCCAATTGACTGCGTTATAGAGTGGCCTGAAGCCTCGGCAGAGGGTTGGGCATTAGTATTGCATCCGCACCCACTGCATGGCGGTACGCGCGACAACAAAGTGGTTACAACAATTGGCCGAGCCTGTTTGCAACGTAATTTGGTTACTGTGCGGCCTAACTTTCGCGGGGTTGGAAACTCGGCGGGCGAGTTCGATAGCGGTAAGGGCGAAACGGCCGACATGCAAATGCTGGTTGAACAGTTTTTGCAGGCGTATCCCAATTTGGCAGAGACGCCGTGGGTATTGGCCGGTTTTTCGTTTGGTACTGCAGTTGCTGCCCAGTTGCAGGCAAACCTAAGTGATGCCAACGCTGATAACCCCGTTTCAAGTAATGCTCCCGCTGCCTTGATTTTGGTTGGGGCGGCCGTGGGAAGGTTTCAGTTCCGAGATGTGTCCTTGCCCGAGAACACGTTAATGGTGCATGGCGAAGTGGACGAGGTGGTGCCTCTTTCCGAAGCAATGGATTTTGCGCGTCAGCACGAGCAGCCAGTTACGGTAATCCCCGACGCGTCGCATTTCTTTCATGGCAAGCTGGTTTCTTTGAAAGCTTTGGTTCAGCAACGTCTTGCCACACTTTAGGCTGGTCAACAGTGCGTGTTCGAAGCCTATAATGAACTTTTTTCGACTTACAGTTCCAAACGGTTGTTGTTACGTTAGGCGGGTTAATAAATTATGTTGAAGTTGTCCTCTTTTTACCGAGTAAGTTCGCGTTTTCTGGCTCAGGGCCTTTTAGGCGTTGCAGTAGCGTTGGGCTCAGCGTCTGCCTATGCTCAAAGTGTTACCGATATAACTGTTGCAGAACTATCTACGGTGCCTTTGCCCGATCTGGCTGCCAAAGCATGGCTGTCGCTTGATATGAACAGTGGTCAGGTGATAGCGGCAAAGGATATTGATACCGAGGTCGAGCCTGCTTCTCTTACGAAGCTTATGGCAGCTTATGTCGTTTTCAAGGCAATTGAAGATGGCCGTCTTTCCATGGACCAAGAAGTGCCCGTATCGGAAAAGGCCTGGAAAACAGAAGGTTCCCGGATGTTCATTAACGTGAACTCACGCGTGAAAGTCAGTGATTTGCTTCAAGGCTTCATTGTTCAATCGGGTAACGATGCTACGGTGGCATTGGCCGAGGCAGTGGCCGGCAGCGAAAGTGCTTTTGTGGCGCTCATGAACGAAGAGGCACAACGCCAGGGCTTAACGGACACTTACTATACGAACTCGCCTGGCTTGCCTCATCCAGATCATAAAACGACAGTAAAAGATCTGGCCCAGTTGGCGCAAAACCTTATTAATGATTTTCCACAGCATTTACACTATTACAGCCAGAAGGAATATACCTACAACGAGATCCGTCAACGAAATCGCAACCGCTTGCTCTGGATCGACGAAACGGTTGATGGTTTGAAAACAGGCCACACATCATCGGCAGGTTATTGCCTGATTACAACCGCTTTGCGCGATGGGCGGCGCGTGGTTACTGTACTGGTGGGGGCTAACAGTGATGCCGCCCGCACCGAAAACAGCTTGAAACTGTTGAATTGGAGTTTTCAGAATTTCGAAACAATTAAACTGTTCGACCAAGACAAGCCTGTGGTTGATGCGCGTGTATGGCAGGGCATGGCTGAAACCGTTGGCCTTGGGCAGTCGCAACCGGTATGGCTAACGGTGCCTCGCGGTAAGTCGGCCGATATCGAGCCTATTGCTGAATACACCCAGCCGTTGATTGCGCCGCTTGAAGCCGGGCAGCAAGTGGGGACCGTAACATTAATGCTTGACGACCTGGCGTTGCGCCAAGAGCCGTTGCGCGTATTGACCGACGTTGAACAAGCCGGGTTTATGTCTCGCATGATCGACAAGGTCAAGCTTATGCTGCAGTAAATAAAATGTATTTTTTCTAACAACAGCGGTAGTTATGATTGCAGGCGTTGATAACAACAGTATTGTTTACTTGAATGGAGAATATCTTCGTCTGGCCGACGCCAAGGTTTCGGTGCTTGACCGGGGTTTTGTTTTTGGCGATGGTATTTATGAAGTAGTTCCAATTTATAACGGCAAGCCGTTTCGTATGCATCAGCATATTGCCCGATTGCAGCGCAGTTTGCAGTCGGTGCGTATTGATATTGAATACACCGAAGCGCAATGGATGGCACTTGTTGAAGGTGTGTTGGCACGCGCAGAACAGCCTCAGGCTAACTTAATGGTTTACTTGCAGGTAACCCGAGGCGTGGCTAAGCGCGATCATGCTTTCCCGGCCGGCATTGAGCCTACCGTTTTTTGTATGGCGTCACCTTTTGCGCGCCCCGGCACCGCACAGCGTGAAAGGGGGCTGTCGGCCATTTCAGTTCCCGATACCCGTTGGTTGCTGTGCCATATTAAATCGGTCTCCCTTCTGGGGAATGTGCTTGCCAAACAGGCTGCAATCGATGCCGGGGTTGATGAAGTGTTGCAATTTCGCGATGGCTTTCTAACCGAGGGGTCGTCTTGTAATATTTGGGTGGTGAAGAATGGCGTGCTAATGGCGCCGGAAGCTAATCATCTTATCCTTGAAGGTATTCGCTATCGTTTTTTGGCCCAGTTGGCACGCGATGCGGGTATTCCGTTTCAGGCGCGTCCAATTTCGGCCGAGGAAGTGAATGTTGCCGACGAGCTAATGCTGACGTCGGCTACAAAAGAAGTACTGCCCATTGTTCAATACAACGGAAATTCGGTTGGTGCAGGCAAGCCCGGTCCGGTGTACAGCGTTCTGCGGGCAAGTTACGATCGCGTAATAGAGAGTCTTTAGTATGGCAATGCCCCCTATTCCTCCAGAACAGTCGTTAATCGAGTATCCGTGCGATTTCCCAATCAAGGTTATGGGCAAAGCGCACCCCGAGTTTGCGCAGGTACTAACTGAAGTGGTGTTGCAGTTTGACGCCACATTTGATCCGGCAACTGTTGAAATGCGCCCTAGCAGAAGTGGGAATTATTTGGGCCTTACCTTTACGATTACAGCAACATCGCGCGAACAGCTCGACGACCTGTATCGTGCGTTACACGGTCACCCCATGGTATCGGTTGTGCTGTGATTCGCGTTAAGTGGCTGCCTGGCCCTGCTGCCTACACTGCCGTCTGGCATGACATGCGTGCGTTCACAGAGGCACGAAACACCCAGACCCCAGACGAAATTTGGTTGGTAGAGCACGAGCCTGTGTATACGCTGGGTCTGGCCGGCAAAATGGAACACGTGCTGAACGCTGGTTCGATTCCAGTCGTAAAAACAGACCGCGGGGGGCAAGTTACCTACCATGGGCCAGGCCAGGTTGTGGCTTATTGTTTGTTCGACCTACGCCGTTATGGTCTGTACGTTAAAGAGTACGTTCATCTTCTTGAAGAAGTCGTTATTAAGGTTTTGCAAAGTTATGGGCTGCAAGGGGCGTGTCGTAAAGCGGGCGCGCCGGGGGTATATGTGCCAATTGGGGGGGCGCCTGAGGGTGCTCAATTGTTCAGCTCAAACAATAATAGCTCGGTGAAACAGTTGGCGAAAATCGCTGCTTTAGGCATTAAAGTGCGAAACGGTTGCACTTACCATGGGGTTGCTTTAAATGTAAACATGGATTTAACCCCGTTTCAGGGCATTAACCCATGTGGTTATGAAGGGTTGGTAACGATAGATTTAGCTGGCTGTGGCGTGCAAGCCACTGTTTCTGAAGTGGGCAATGCTTTGTCAAAGCATTTGTTGCTTGCTTTTCCAGTGCCCGAGGCAAGTTGAACCCCTTTTGTGGTTAAGGGCAATTGGCCTTTGGGGCCGCTGGGCTAGTAGAATAGGGTTTTTACCAATATAACTGGGGCACGGTAACGTGCTGCGAGACAGAAAGGACGAAGTCCATGACTGATTCATCTGTGGGTCAAACCGCTTCAAGTTACGACCCTACGCAGAAGCAGAAATCTCAAGCTAAAACGTCGCGAATACCAATTAAAATTGTGCCTGCTGAAAGGCTGAAAAAACCCGATTGGATTCGGGTTAAGGCGGCAGCGCCGGGCTCACGTTTTTACGATATCAAGCGTATTTTGCGTGAACACAATTTGCACACAGTGTGTGAAGAGGCGTCGTGTCCGAATATTGGCGAATGCTTTGGTAAGGGTACCGCCACGTTCATGATTATGGGCGATAAATGCACTCGTCGTTGCCCATTTTGCGACGTAGGTCATGGCCGACCCGACCCGTTAGACGAGCAAGAACCCGAGAACCTGGCGCGCACCATTGCCGATCTTAAACTGTCTTATGTTGTTATTACGTCGGTCGATCGCGATGATTTGCGCGACGGCGGCGCGGCACACTTTGTGGAATGCATCCGCAAAGTAAGGGCTTTGTCGCCACAAACTCAAATTGAAATTCTGGTGCCCGATTTCCGCGCAAGGCTAGAGCGCGCCTTAGGTATTTTGAACGCCTGTCCGCCCGATGTAATGAATCACAACCTTGAAACCGTGCCACGTCTGTACAAGCAGGCTCGTCCGGGTTCCGATTACCATCACTCGTTGAAGCTGCTTGCCGAGTTTAAAGCCCTGCATCCCGATGTGCCGACCAAATCGGGTTTGATGCTAGGGCTTGGTGAAACCGATGAAGAGATACTTGAAGTGATGCGCGACATGCGTGCACATAATGTTGATATGTTAACCATAGGCCAGTATCTTCAGCCTTCCGAGCACCATTTACCTGTGGTTCGGTATCCGCACCCCGATACCTACGCGATGCTGGAAAAAGAAGCCTATGCCATGGGTTTTACCCATGCTGCGGTGGGCCCAATGGTTCGATCTTCGTATCATGCCGACGAGCAGGCGCATGCGGCGGGTGTTTAGTTTGGTGTTTGCTCTTCCTCATTAACAGTTAGTGCGCATGAAAAAGCCATCCCGGTGTTGTAGCCGGAATGGCTTTTTTCTTATGCGTCGCGTTGTGTTTATTCGCAACACATGCGGTTTGTTTTAAGTACCTAGGCTTTCACGGGTTTTGACTGGGGTTTTACTATGCTTTTATCGTGCAATGGCCATTTGTTGTTCTGCTTCTTTCATGGCAAGCACGCTTTCCATGACGCTTTGTTCTGTACCGAGAATGTGTTTCTTTAATAAAGTTACAGCAGCGCGTTTGTCGCGCTTAAGCACCGCCTTCATAATAAGTTGGTGCTC
>NZLH01000241.1 GCA_002694155.1 Pusillimonas sp.
CCCCGATGACAAAGGGATCGGTATTCAGTTTGACCCAGACAAACCCGCCGAGTGCCAGCAGATCCAGCAGGATGGCCATGGTTGGCACCCATGCCCTGGCGTTCACATCTGCACGCAAATACCGAAGAACGCCCCAGTGGATCGCAATGTCCATAATCAGGTAGAACACGATACCCAGCGCCGCAATGCGTGAAAGATCAAAAAAGGCGGTCAGTATCACCCCCAGAACCACAGTGTAGACCAGCGTGTGTTTCTGGATGCTGCCTGGCATGCCGAAGTGGCTGTGCGGGACCAGTTTCATTTCGGAGAGCATGGCCAACATGCGCGATACAGCGAAAATGCTGGCAAGAATGCCTCCGGCAGTGGCCATCATCGCGATGGCAATGGTGAACCACACGGCGTACTGCCCAAGCGCCGGTCGCGCGGCTGCGGCAAGAGAATAGTCCCGGGTTTCGATGATTTCAGCCAGTGACAGATTGCTGGAGACAGCAAAACCGACCAGGGTATAAATCACCACGCAGGCCGCGATGGAAATAACAATGGCACGCCCTACGTTGCGTTTGGGGTCTTTTACTTCCGCACCACTATTGGTAATCGTCGTGAAGCCCTTGAAGGCCAGGATTCCCAGCGCCGTCGCACCCAGGAAGTTGCCCATGGTTCCGGCTTCTTCCGGGCTGGAGAAATCCACCGAGACGCTGTCAGCGACCCAGATACCTACAACTCCGAAAATCAGAATACCCCCGATCTTCAGAATGCCAATGACGGAGGCCACACCCTCAACCATCCGGTTGCCAAGCAGGTTAATCAGAAACGCGGCAATGATCAGTGACACCCCGAGAACAGGCACCATGCGCCCGCTTTCATCGCCACCAAACAGCTGCATGGTGTAGGAGCCGAAGGTCCGGGCCAGAAAACTCTGGGCGATCACCATGGAAAAATACATCAGTAGCGCATTGAACGCGGTTGGCAGGCGGTTGCCGTAGGCTTTGTGCAGGTACATACCAATGCCACCCGCAGACGGCCAGGTATTGGAGATCTTGATATAGGAATAGGCGCTGAAACTGGCGACCAGGGCCGCCGCGAGAAACGCCAGCGGGAAAAGCGCACCCGTCATCTGCGCCATCTGCCCGGTCAGGGCAAAAATACCGGCGCCGATCATGACACCGGTACCCAGCATGACGGTTCCCGACAGGGTGAGACTGCCTTTCTTATACTGGGTATTTCTGTCCTGCTCCCTGCTCATTTGGACCTCCTGTCCTTTCATAGCTAGAGTACCATGGCTAAACATTTAAATTGAGTGCAAATACATTAAATAAGAAACAAAACGGGCGAGGGAAATACCCCAGCCCGTTTAGAGACGGATCAGAAAGCGATGCGGGCGCCGATCACGGCGAACCAGTCTTCCGCACTTCCGCCTCCGGCTTCGGCAAAGTCAGCGGTATCGCCGTACTTTCGCTCATGCACCACACCAACGTAGGGTGAGAAGGAACGATCGATCAGGTCATAGCCCAGCCGCAGGCCGGTTTCAGTGGAAGCCAGTCCTTTACCAACTCCGATTTCCCGATCCTCACTGAACGCCACAGTGGCATCCAGCGTTGCCGAAAGTATCCAGTAATTGGTCAAAAGCAACTCGTATTCGGCATCCAGTTCGGCAGATGTGTCGCCCTCATCGCTGAGATAGAGGTTGGCATCAATCTCGAACCATTGCGGTGCCAGCCCGGCAACGCCCAGAACTGCGTAGGTACGGTTTGGCCCCTCAGGCGTGTCGAATCGAACACCCGCCTTGGCGTCAAAGAAGTCGGAAATAGGAATCTGCCCAACCAACTGGTTTTCCAGCGTCTCGAAGGCCTGCTCTTCAATCTCGTATTCGCCTGTTGTAAGCAACCGGACTTTCAGGTCATCAGTGCCATAGAAAGCGTCCGCATTCCAGACTCCCAACTCCTCATCATCGTCGCTGTAGCGGTACTCAAACTCCTCGAACTGAATACCCCATGTTGTCAGTGGTTTCTTACGGGCGGTGGTGTCAGAGATCATTTCTTGTGCTACCAACGTAGTCGGGAAAATGATCGAACCAAGCAGGCTGATAGTTATCAAAGATCGGGTACAACTCATGCGTCACTTCCTTCTTCGTACTTAGCGTCTGCCTTTGCCTGCGTCGAATCAGGGCCGCCCTCAACGATCACTTTTCTGAACATGCCCGCTGAAGCGTGGTAAGACAGATGACAGTGGAAGGCCCACTGCCCAGGTTCATCTACCTCAGTTTCCATATAAACCGTAGTTCCAGGCTGCACGCTGACCGTATGCTTGATCGGGTTCCACTGACCTGCGCCAACATCAAGTATCGACCACATACCGTGCAGGTGCATGGGGTGTGTCATCATCGTCTCATTCACAAACTTGAAGCGAACACGCTCACCATATTGCAGTCGAATAGGATCCGCGTCTTCGTACTTAACGCCGTTTATGCTCCAAATGTAGCGTTCCATGTTACCGGTCAGGCGGAGCTCGATTTCCCGCGTCGGCTCTCGAAGTTCGTACCGCGGGTCCTGCGCCTTCAAGTCTGCGTAGGACAGGAACTTGCCGCCATTAGACGCCGTTGGCATCAGACCACTGCCCTTCGCGTAGAAGGGGTCAGTAATACTGTGGGTGCCAGATGTTGCTGGATTAGCTATCCTCGACACACCTGGTACCGAAAGGCCTTCCGGAGCACCTGACCCGCACTCTGATCGACGTCGCTGACCTGTCTTTCCCTGGACCTGTCGGTGCGCCGGGAGACCTGACGGTGAGGTCTTACCTCATCGATGCTTGTGACCCAAGAAGGGCCTGAACGTCTATCTCTTTACTGTCATGTCCGCGCAATCGACTGTGGTAAGCCCATCAGCATTAATTGCCTGGAGGCCTTCCATGAGTTTGCAAGTTGATAACAGTTCTACCGTTGTCGGTGGGGTGGACACCCATAAGGAGTTGCACGTTGCCGCCATTGTTGACCACCATGATCGTCTGCTGGGTAGCGCCAGCTTTCCCACGACCCGACATGGCTATAAAACCATGCTCGCATGGATGCGTTCCTATGGCACACTCAGTCGGGTCGGCGTCGAATGTACTGGTACCTACGGTGCCGGTTTGCTGCGTTATTTACAGCAGGCGGGCATTACCGTTCTTGAAGTGACCGCACCCGATAAATCTGTGCGTCGCAAGCGTGGCAAGGATGACACGATCGATGCAGAAAATGCGGCTCATGCCGCCTACGCAGGTCGACGTACCGTCACGCCCAAGACACGCGATGGCATGATTGAATCCTTGCGTGTTTTAAAAGTGTGCCGCAAAACCGCTATTGCGGCCCGCCGCATTGCTTTGCAAATGATTCAAATGCAAATTATCTCCACTCCAGACGAGCTGCGCGAACCACTGCGTAAGATGACACGAATGCAGCTCCTCCGAACATTGGCAGCTTGGCGCCCTGACCTGAGTGGCTATCGAGACGTCACGACGGCATACCGGATTGCGTTCAAATCGCTCGCCCGTCGTTATCTCGAACTGCACGATGAAATCGCAGACTTGGATGTCATGATCAAGGCGATCGTGGACGATCTGGCACCGGAGCTCGTCGCTCGTCAAGGCGTAGGGTATGAGTCCGCCTCGCAGTTGCTGATTACGGCGGGCGATAACCCGGCACGTTTACGCTCTGAAGCGAGCTTCGCCGCACTGTGCGGTGTGAGCCCTATCCCGGCATCGTCCGGCATGACGCAGCGTCATCGTCTCAACCGGGGCGGTGACCGAGCGGCCAATAGCGCCTTGCACATCATCGCCATTGGCCGATTGCGCTTGGACCCGAGGACGCAGGAATATGTGGTGAAGCGCACCGGGCAAGGCCTATCCAAATTGGAAGCCTTACGATGTTTGAAACGCTACATTGCACGAGAGGTGTTTTATATTTTGCGAAGCCGCAACCAAGCGATTAATCAGGTACAAATAGCGGCTTGACAATTAGAAGGGCGTCAGTAAAAGAATGCTTCCGAGCGTCCTCCGTTTCTTGCTGTTGCTGAGTCTCTGCAAGCGTCAGCGTTTCGCGCTCCATCCTGAGATGGTCGTATAGGCCTACAGCAGATTCACCCATACGAATTCGCTGATGCAATTGCGCAGCCGTTTGATGCGCTGCTGCGATACCCATGTCAGGATAGATACCGACGACTTTCTTACCTCGCCGACCTTCCGGCTCACGATACCTGACTTGCCATTGCTTGACGCCGCTTGGCAGTACGAGGAGGAACAAGCCCTGGCCCGAGGCGAGGGTATATGCTGTTTTACGTGGCTTCGCCTTACTGGCCGCCAGTTCCGTCAGTTGTTGAGCAAGCTTAGGCATCGATTTAATCTCACATTGGGCATGATTTGGGTACCTGCATTATAAGTACCCAAACGAGTACCCAAAAACCCGGCATTTACTGAAACCCTATGAGACACCCTGAACGCAAAAAACCCGCATGAAGCTAATGCTTATGCGGGTTTCAGGTACTTTATCAGTCGTTATGAAACAGTCTGATTTTGAATCTTGGTGCCGACGGCGAGACTCGAACTCGCACAGCTCTCGCCACTACCCCCTCAAGATAGCGTGTCTACCAATTCCACCACGTCGGCTAAATTGCTTGTTAGCAAAGCACGCTATTTTAGCATGCTTTTAACAATTTATTCTGTTGCTGCGTTAGAAGCGGGTACCTCAGGCACCTCGGCAGACGACGTGCCGTCTGTTCCGGCGTTGGGCGTTGCAGGTACCTGGGAACCCATGCCGGGAACTTCAGAACCTGTGGCAGGCACTTCGGAACCCGCACCCGGAGCTTGAGGAACCGCGGGGCCTTCCACCGGCGCTTCTTCGTCATAGCCCTGCATGATACCCGAATCAAGAATGGAGTCACCCGTACGGTGTGACACCCAGGCCAGGCCGATTGTTGAGGCAAAGAAAATAACCGCCGCCCATTTGGTCATGCGCGACAAAAAATTCGCCGCACCCGTTGCGCCAAAGACGCTGCCGGCCGAACCACTGCCGAAAGCTGCCCCCATGTCGGCGCCTTTACCTTGCTGCAACAGCACCAGCACAATAATGCTTAGCGAGGAAACTACCTGAATCGCCAGAAGAAAAGAAGACAACCATTCCATTTTGAAATTACTCCGGGCCCTTAGGCCGCCGCTATACGTAAAAATTCTTCCGCCACCAACGATGCGCCGCCCACCAGCGCGCCATCGATGTCCGGCATGGCAAACAAACTTGCCGCATTGGCAGCCTTAACACTGCCACCATATAAAACCTGCACCTGCTCTGCACCCAATTCGCGCAACGCCGCGCGGATCAGTGCATGCACTTCCTGCGCCTGCTCGGGCGTTGCCGTACGCCCGGTGCCAATAGCCCAAACCGGTTCGTAAGCAATAACCATTTTGGCCACCGCTTGTGGCCCCAACGCCAAAACCGGCTTTAACTGAGCCGCAATAACATCGGCAGTTTCACCCGCCTCTTGCTCTTGCAGGGTTTCCCCAATACAAACAACCGGAACCAAACCCGCCTGCAGGGCAGCTTGTGCTTTTTGTGCCACTAGTTCACTTGACTCGCCATGATAGCTGCGACGCTCGGAATGGCCAACCAGCACCCAGCGGCAATTGAAGTCGCACAACATGGCTGTACTGACTTCACCGGTGTAAGCACCCGATTCGTGTACGCTCACATCTTGGGCGCCCCAGGACACCTTGCTGGTTTCCAATAAAGCCTGGGCCTGAGCCAGATAGGGAAACGGCACACATACCGCCACATCCGCACTAACGTCGGCACCGGCGCGCAGCGCTTCCAGCAACTCGACGTTGTCGGCCAGGCTGCCGTTCATTTTCCAATTGCCAATAACCAAACGTTGACGCACTTGCGAGGTAGTCATGAATAAAGCCGGGATCGAATAAACCCGCTATTGTAGCGTGATTTATTCGAATCCGTTGAATTGGCAAACATTAAACGGTAAGAATAATTTTACCGATTTGCTCGCCCGCCTCCATCATGGCATGTGCCTTGGCCGCCTCTTCAAGCGGGAAAGTGGCATGAACAATAGGTTTGATTTTGCCGCTTTCAAGTAATGGCCACACATGCTGGCGCAACGAGCGCGCCACTTCGGCCTTGAAACTGACCGGACGTGGACGCAGGGTGGACCCTGTTACCGTTAAACGACGACGCAGAATCTGGCCGAAATCCAGCGTACCTTTTACGCCGCCAAGCAAAGCAATAATAACTACCCGCCCATCATCGGCCAGGCATTTCAGGTCGCGGTTAATGTAATCGCCCGCCACCATATCCAGAATGACATTTACCCCTTTACCATCAGTCAGGGCGCGAATCTCTTCAACGAAATCTTGTTTTTTGTAATTGATCCCTTTGGCAGCACCCAGTTTTTCCACTGCTTGTACACGCTCATCGCTGCCTGCGGTCGCGTACACAGGATTACCCATAGCTACAGCAAGCTGAATGGCGGTGGTACCGATACCGCTGGCGCCACCGTGAACTAACAATGACTCGCCTTTTGCCAAACGGCCGCGATCAAATACATTGCTCCAGACGGTGAAATAGGTTTCCGGCAACCCTGCGGCCTCAATATCGGAAAGCCCTTTGGGAATGGGCAGACACTGATCAATTGGCGCAACACAATACTGGGCATAGCCCCCGCCTGTAATTAAAGCGCAAACTTTGTCACCCTTGGCAAAGCCGCTACTACCCACATTGCCATCTACAATTTCGCCCACAACTTCCAGGCCGGGAATATCTGACGCGCCGGGCGGTGGCGGATAATTACCTGCGCGTTGCAAAGCATCGGGGCGGTTTACGCCCGCCGTTATCACTTTCAGCAACACCTCATTTTCACCGGGCACTGGCATTGGGCGCTCGGCAGGCACCAACACTTCCGGCCCGCCGGCCTGGGTAATTTCCACCACTTTCATTACAAGCACTCCTTGCACAATTCAAAGCGCATAGGCTAAACTAGCGGGCTTGCATTAGCAAGTTATGCGCGGTGTTAATGGCAATATACGCCAAATACCCGCGCTTGCAATACTATTTTCAGGAAGCGTGGCAGAGTGGTTGAATGCACTGGTCTTGAAAACCAGCGAGGGTTTGCGCCCTCCGTGAGTTCGAATCTCACCGCTTCCGCCAGAAAACAAAAAAGCCCTTGATACTCAAGGGCTTTTTTTATATGCAACTGGCATACCATTATTAATGGAACGCCCGCCAACGGAAATGGCAGCGTCTAGTAAACTGACACC
>NZLH01000242.1 GCA_002694155.1 Pusillimonas sp.
CCAGTGATACGGGTGTCGTTGTAAATACCGTAAAGCCTGTGTTCATCTGATGTGTCACCGCCCGTCGCACTCGAATCAGCATCTATATGCAACCCAATGTGACTTCTATCTGCCGTGGTTGTCTGCGACCCGCTGACGTTAAAGTCGATTTTCATCGCGTTAAAACTCTGATCAGCATTTGTGTCAGATGCAGTGACTAATACGCCGTTATTCTCGCTGTGATTAACGCGAACAGTTCCAGCAAACGTGGTTCTAGCCAAGGACTGATCTATGCTGACAACAGGACTCGTGCCCGATGTATTGCTCGCTAAATTGACATCGCCAATCGGTGTGCAAATAATTGGATAGTAAACAGTGCCCGTAACTGCTTTTAAATTCCAGTGGCCAGTGGAGCCAATCTGCTGGTCCCATTGCTGATTTGTTTTGCTCGATCCGCCAGTGCGGGCCATTTCAAACGTGGGGAAGTTGTCGCCTGTTCGGGTGACGGACAGCTCGCCATTATTGACAGTGAGATTTGATCCAATGGTGGCGGCACCTGTCGCTGTAAAACTTCCATTTGTGGAATCCAGTGAAATGGTTGTGGCGTTGTTGCCTTCGATAAGATCAAGTTTGCCAGACCCGTTACTAGTCAAAGAAAACTTAGCTTTGACGACATCGTTGCTGTTAGAAAAATGAGCGATGTCGACGCCTGTCATGCCTGTTGCCGAAACTTCGAGCGGTGCGCTAGGACTGCAATTAATGCCAAGAGAGCCTGTTAAGGAACCGCCCGCCAAAGGCAAATGACCGACCTGACTGTACGTGTAAGCTGTGTTGGCTAAAGTAGAGCTACCGCCTGTCCATGTGACCTTGCCATTGGCTTGTATGATGCCATCAACGTACATGGTCTCTACTTCTGGATTGGAGCTACCTGTTTGCACGTAAGCCTTAACAGCGCCGCCCGATAGAATGTTGACTCGGTTGTTCGTAGATGAGTAACTGATACCCGTTGTAGCACTGCTATCAAAGCCATAGGCCGCTTTTACAGTTGTGCCATCGCCCGCAGTAACACGACCTGCGATGATAGCATTACCGCTCGTATCCAAACGCAGTCTCACTAGTGGCGTACTAGCAGAGTCGAAGACTCTAAAACCACCAGCAAAATTATCAATCCTTAAATCTAAATTGGTTCCAGCGCCCTTTAGGAGGATTTCGCCACCCTCATTAGTAGAGTCTGTCGAATTGACTGTAATCGTGCTACTCGTCAGCCCACCGCCGATTGTCACGCCACTGCCCGTGGAGAATCCTCCAGAAAAAACCACACCACCTGTATCACTTATTCTCACGCGCTCTACAGACGCAGTTTGATTGAACGCCGCAGTACTGAGGACAATCTCCTGGCCTTCAATTTGTATGGGTCGCAAGTTGCTTGCAGTCCCCTCAACGCTTCTTAATGAGGTTCTGCTATCACCCTCCGTGTCAAAATCGACTTTGAGTTGGCGACTTGCGTTGAGCGCAATCGTGACTGGGCCTGTAGCTGAGATAGTTCCAATGTTGAGTAAATTCCTACTCGAATCAATGACGCTCGTAGAGCCAATTTTGTAAGCGTTTGCTCTTAGACCGCCAGTATAAGTACCTTCCCCTGACGTAATGTCCATGTCGTCGCTAACGTAATCAATTTTAAGCGCGTTACTAGATCCAGCACTTGCATGTAAAAAAATTACTTGAGCGGCCCTTATAAAGCCACCAAACTGAGCAATTGCTGATGAACCTATGTGATTCAATGCACCGACATGTAATCGAATGCTACCAACCGTATCTGTGCCACTTGCATTGATTTCTGCCTTAGCGATATTTGAAAGGTTGCGACTAGCGTCTATAACAGTTTGACCGTTAATCTGGTAATCACCCTGCTTAAGATCAAGGTCACCTGTAGAGCTATCAAGCACCATCATAGTGGCCGTACCGCCCGCGTGTCGGGCCATAAATCTGTGATCACCTAGAACAGCGGCCTGATTTGTAAATCCTGTGCCGCCAGTGATGTATTCAATTTTGCCGTTGTTGACATTGGCTGCACCACCGCGAGTTTCACCAGACAAAGAAATAAAAGCGCCATCGGTGCTGTCAGTGCCGCCGCCCACACGCAGATCGTATCCTGTGTTATTTCTATAAATGCCCCTGCCGATGGAGCTGATGTCAGTTACGATCATTCCAACGCTGGTTGTAATCTTTCCTGACGACAATGTGCCTGTAAAGCTTACAGCGCCAGACTCGCTCACGCGGAATGTTTCCTGCTGATTGCCAGAGTTATCAGTCTGCTCAATATAGAAGTCTGAACCGAAGTTAAAGCCGACACGGTGGGCAACCAGTTTCACATCGCAGTTGGCGTTATTTGCAGATACGACACCCAAACCAATTGCTGTTTCTGTACCAGCCGCGTTAGTCGTGTTAACAATTTCAAGGCCAGTGTATCGACCAGTGCTAGTTCCTGTGCTAGTGATAGCGCCACTAGAAATTGCCCCATTGAAAGTAGCGGCACCACTGTTTGACATATCCAATGTAAGGGCTGTCAATTCTGTGCCGCTGGTATCCTTTCCTTGGAAGCGAATGTCGCCGTCATTGATGACATTTTTTATAACAAAATGATCGCCTGATTTATGTAGTCGACCATAACTGACGTTGTCATCTTTAAGAAAAACATTCCCAGAGTTATCAGCGTCTAAATTGATGCTCCCAGCGACATTTAAAGTAAGGTTTGAGTCATGTTGTAGCTGACCCGCAATCTTTAAATCTCCGTCACGATCTAAACTAGCTGTTTGCGTGAACGTGCCGCCGCCGTCTTTGGCTTGACCATGACCAAAGTAAAAAATACCGCCTGTTCCGTTTGCGTTTGAGTCGGCTGCGAAAACTGTATCAGTGACAGAGCCAAGCACCGTGATGTTGTCACGAGTTCCCGTTGGCCATACGTTGTCGTCGTCTTCGTTAAATTCAAGCCAACCCGACCCCTCCGTGCCAAGTACTTGCTGTACCTCCGACAACGACTTTCCACCTAAATTGATACTATGGCTAAAATCGAACTCATCATTTGATTCATCCCACAAAATACTGGCATCGGTAGCACTTCCGCGATCTATTTTGATGCCAGCGCCATTGCTCAGTGACTGCGTGTTGCCGCTATTCAGACTGATCGTTTTATCAACGACTTCCAGATCAGTCACGTTGTATTGATCAATGCTTCCTTGCAGGTTCAATGTCCCTGTCACGGTTACGTCGCCCGTAAACGTCTGATTGCCGAAAGCGTTGTTGTCTACGGTTGCGCTACTGGTGCCAAGCCGCAAAAATCCCGTGCTGTCGATGTTGTCTAGGGTCTCTGCGTTGCCTGCTGTGGCGACGATGCCTGCCGCGCCCTCGCTAACCTGCAATGTGACAGGTGTACCATCGGTATCGTTCGCTCCGCCGTTTGCTACTGTTGCAAAAGCGCTTTGTGAGCCGACGCGCTCTAAAATCACTCGGAAGTCTAAATCGACGTTATCTGCGATATCTTGACCTTCACCCGACGTCAACGTGACCGTAATACTTTCATTGATAGAGTAGACTGTCCCCGAAAGTACTTGCTTTGGATTTGCTGGTTTTTGTGCGGCTCCCGCCGCGCCGCCGCTCGTCGTACTTATCGTCACAGCATTGGAATAATCCGACGCACTTGCGAGCTTGTACTGCAAGGTGATATTGAGTTTGAGCGGGTCAGAGCCTGCGGAGAAATCAACATCCGCCGAAAAAGAATCCGCCACCACCACCTGCACTGTGATATCACCTGAGCGGTGATCTGGCGTACTACCTAGATTAATTATTTTTTGAGCCTCGCCGAGATAGACGCCTGAAGCCGAGACATAAAAACCAGTACCCGCTTGTCCTATCAGTCCGTCAATCTGATTCCAGACTTCATCGCTCAACGCAGTCGGCGGGATAGAGGAAGGCACGTACCCCTGCGCTTTTATTGTTTCTGGCATTACAGTCACGTCCGTGACCGCTGATAAGTCAAGGATGGTAGGTGATAAAACACCTTTAACGTCTAACTCAAAAACATTTGGAGTGACATTAGTATTATTAGCAAAAGATAAGAAAGTGTTCGCGTTTCCAAACACAAAATTACCACTGCTTAGATCTATGAATGTGCCTGACTCATCTCCAGTAGGAATATTACGATTGCTAGATCTAGTAAAAATATTAGAGGGTATGGCGTCAGACCCACTATTTTGCAACGTGCCTGCAGTTATCGCACCAAGGTCTGCACTAATAGCTGAAAGCTCGTTGACCGTAATCTTGTCAGCAGTGACTGCGCCATCTTCGATTTTGACCTCTGTGACAGCGCCTGTGGCAATCTCATCGGTATCCA
>NZLH01000243.1 GCA_002694155.1 Pusillimonas sp.
CGGAACCCGTACTGCTTGTGTCTTCGATGAATGGTTTTTCAGTTGATCCGACGCTGCGTCATTTGCTTTCAAGTGAGGTCCCGGTTATGCAGTTAGGGTTTTAGAGCAAGTTTTTAGAGCAAATCATGTCTTTACCTAAGATTGCATTGATATTTCTTGGGGGCACGATCACGATGATGCCTCAGGATGATGGGGGCATTGCGCCGAGCTTAAACGCAGAGCAGTTGTTAGCCGCGGTACCAGGACTAGCCGACTTGGCTGAGCTTTGTGTTGTGCAAAAGGCAGCCTTGCCGAGTGCGTCGTTAACGCTTAATGGTATTGCTGCCCTCGCGGTTGAGATTGATGTCTTGTATCGACAGGGGATTGATGGAATTGTGGTTGTTCAAGGTACGGACACCATCGAAGAAACGGCTTTTTTGCTAGATTTATTGGTGCAAAGTGAGAATCCGCTCGTTGTAACTGGCGCAATGCGGGGTCCAGCAATGCCCGGGGCAGATGGTTCTGCCAATTTGCTTGCTTCGGTTTTAGTTGCGTCAAGTTCGATTGCAGTCGAATTAGGGGCGTTGGTGGTTATGAATGATGAAATTCACGCTGCTCGTTTTGTTCAGAAAAGTCATTCGTTCCTGCCTTCTGCATTCTGTTCCCCTGATGTCGGACCATTGGGCTATATTGTAGAAAAGCAAGTTCGTCTATATGTTAAGCCTCGGTCTTTTAAGCTGGCACCGGTCAATCCGTCTTTTCAGTGTGCCTCGATTGCGTTAGTGAAAGTTGCTCTTGATGACAATGGATGGTTGCTTGAAAAATTGCGGGGGTTAGAGTACGCGGGGGTGGTGATAGAGGGTGTGGGTGCTGGCCACGTGGGCGCTAATGTGGTGCAGCATCTAGCAGAGCTCGCAAGAATGCGGCCTGTGATACTCGCCTCCCGCGTACATTCAGGGGGTATGTTAAGTCATACTTACGGGTATCCAGGGTCAGAAATTGATCTTCTTGGGCGGGGGTTAATTGCGGGGGGCTTCTTAAGCGGACTTAAAGCGCGGTTGTTGTTGGCAGTGTTGTGTGGCAATGGACACCAGCATCAGGAAATTGATGGGCTATTCAAGCAGTATTTGAGCTCATCATTGTATTGAGCTTTTTTGCTGAATCACAAAAAGCCTGTGTTTGAGTGCGATTTTATAGCGCTGTAGTTGTACATAAATATGCTTCGCTAAGACTTCTCTAGATTTTTACCTCCCAGAGATTATTATACTTTGAATCGGCCAGGGTTTACTAGACGCTTTTTAGCCTCATAATACTCACTGAGGAGATGATTATGAGCACGGCCCGATTTACGGAAGAGTTTAAGCTTGAAGCAGTCAAACAGGTGACTGAACAACAACGCCCAGTAGCTGAGGTTGCGGGTCGGCTTGGTGTATCGACCCACAGTATTTACGCTTGGGTTAAGCGCTACAGCAAATCAGAACATCAACGCGATCAAGATGACGTGCAAACGGCTGAGTTAAAGCGGCTTCGGGCTGAGGTAAATCGATTAACAGAAGAGCGAGATATCTTAAAAAAGGCCGCCGCGTACTTTGCCAAGCAATCCGGCTAAAGTACGCGTTCATTCAGCAATGCTCGACCCAATACTCCGCGTCGTCTGTGCCAAGTGCTTGATGCTCACGTTAGCGGCTATTACGCGTGGCTACGCAAACCCCATAGTCAGCGACATCATGAAGATCAGCGATTGCTAGCCTTGGTTAAGCCGTCCTGGCTTGAGAGTGGGCGCGTATATGGCTACCGCAAAGTTCACCATGACTTACGTGCTTTGGGTGAGTCATGTAGCCGTCATCGTGTGGTACGCTTAATGCGCAATCAAGGATGGTGTGCCCAGGTTGGGTACCGCCGCCGACCTGGCTTTTATGGCGGCCCCGTGCATAACGTAGCAAGCAACCTGCTTGATCGACAATTCGATGTGACAGCGCCAAACACGGCTTGGGTAACAGACATCACATATATCCGAACATACGAAGGGTGGTTGTACTTGGCTGTCGTTGTGGACTTGTTTTCGCGTCAGGTTGTGGGCTGGTCAATGGACTCGCGCATGAGTAAAGACCTGGTTTTACAGGCTCTGCTGGCAGCGGTGTGGCGACGCAAGCCAAAGCAAACTGTCATGGTGCATTCGGATCAGGGTAGCCAATTTACAAGTTACGAATGGGCCGCATTTCTGGTTGCCCATAACTTACAACTGAGCATGAGTAGACGAGGCAACTGCCACGACAATGCGGTTGCTGAAAGCTTTTTCCAATTGCTCAAACGCGAACGCATCAAACGCAGAATCTATAGCACCAGAGAATTCGCGCGTCAGGATATCTTTGATTACATAGAAATGTTTTACAACCCGATTCGGCGCCATGGTTATGCAGCCAACCTTTCGCCGGTAAACTACGAACGGCAATATTTTTCTGAGGCAAAAAATAGTCTATAAAAGTCTGGCCGATTCAGTCTTCATGCAAAATTCCCTAAGGTACTGCTGTTAGAAAATTCTTCCTTTAACTACACTCCTTTGGTGGGGGGATTACCATGCCATAGCCATCAAACTCGTGTTTCAAATAGCCAGAACCCACGCCCAAAAAGACCCTGCCACCCGACAGAATATCAACCATTGCGTAATTTTCTGAGATTGTCAGTGGGTTGTGGAATGTCAGGAGAGAGATTGCAGAACCCAAGCGCAGGCGACGCGTCTGACCTGCCAGATATGCCAACATTATTGCCGGGTTCGGAACCGTTCCATATTCATGAAAGTGGTGCTCCGCGACAAAAAATGTGTCGTATCCAAGCGCTTCCGCGAGCTTAGCCTGATCAATGACCTCGGAGTACAACTGTTCAACGGTTCTCGTATGCTCAGGGTACTTCTCGACTGGATAGTGGTCCTGTACCGAGAACATTGAGTATTTAATGTCAACTGTGTCTGTCATCGCGCCTCCTTCAGAATTTTTATCTAGTGTTTCCAACTATAGGGAGTCTGGCGCGGCTTGTATGTCCCCGTAGCGGGGGACTATTGTTAAAGTAGTGGTTTAACGCGCCCTCTATTTGCTTTTGTGAGGGGTGAAGCGCAAGGTTAGGCGGGTTGCCTTCGTTGATGACGGCTCAATCAGTAGGATTGCTAATGAGTCGATCAACCTCGGCGGCAGCGGGGTCCGTTTCTTGCGCTAGCGGCAGCAGATTATCCTGCACGGTGCGCAGCACTCGCAGGCAGGTTGCAACGTCTTTGGATGAGATGCCTTGGAGCGCCAACTCATTAACTTCCACCGCTTTGGCGAGTGCAGGGGTTTGCAACGCCCATCCTTCGTCGGTCAGGCTGATGACATACTTGCGCTTGTCGCCCGTGGGGCGCTTTCTTTTAACGAGTCCCATCGCCAATAGGTTGCGCACCGCACTCACCATGGCCGGTCCGGCAATACCGGATTTTTGCGCAAGCTCTATTTGGGTGATGCCGTCGTTCTCCCACAGTGTACGTAGTGCGTACCACTGACCAATGCTTAAACCAAGCCGTGCCACGCGTTTGCTGAGTTCACGCTGAAGCAATCTGTTCGTGGTACGCATGTTATGGCCGAAACTTTCAGCCGAAGTAAGAATCGGCGGTTTGCTCGGTACGTTGGTCATTTAAGGTCCGTTTTGTTGAATTGATACCGACTTTCTGGGCGAAAACTGCGAGGGTACAGGTGTTTTATTCTATTGCATTTACTTTGCTCCAATAATATTATTCGTTAATAAATTAATGAATTTTTATGTGGTGGAGCGGTCTTTAAGTCGCTAATCCTTTCGCTTATGGTGTTAGCACTTGTGACAGGAGAACACAGCCATGCGGTTTGTCGCCATGTTTTTCGATGCATTAAATCCTTCGGACCTTGATCCTGATTTAACGAGAGCGCATTTCGAGTTTTCTTTTGGAATGCCGCGCCGATTCCGGCCAAGGCCTAATCTTAAATTGGGAGTATCAACCGTGAGTAATACCGCTATGCGAAAAGTTGTGACCTTACATTCTGACAACACCGACGCCGCTGTGCAGGGTGTTCCGCAGTATGTGGGAATTACGGGGAACAGCGCAGGGTCCACTGGCATCGCTATGAACCTGACAGCCTTTGGCCCCGGTGGCAAAGCCAAAGTGCATTATCACCGCGACTTTGAAACGGCTATTTATGGCATATCGGGCCGAATCGGGCTCTATCATGGCGCCCAGTTAGAGGAGTACTGCCTGATAGAGTCGGGTACCTTCTGTTTTATTCCGCCTGGTGTGCCGCATATTGCATTTAATTTATCCGACTCTGCACCAGCTACTGCTATTTCCTCACGGAATGATGCGGCGGAACAAGAGAATGTGGCTCTGGTTCCAGAGTTGGAAGGCCTGCGCGATAAGGATATTGAAGAAAAGAAGCGCCGTTGAGCAGACCTAAAGGTCTCAAGATTAGCTGACTTCGGGTGCTGCAGCGCGTATCCAAGAAAGGTGTTCTTAGGGGGTTAAAGCCGAAGGGCTAACTACGCGTATTGGCGCCCAGATGGTGCTGTGCATGAAGTTATATTCACAGCCCCGGAAAGTGGTCGATTTTTGAAAGCGCCACATTTGCATCGAAGATTTTAAAGCGCAAGTTGCGCACGCCCATTTTTTCCAGCCGTGCTGCATGCATTTCTTTGTAGGCGTTAAGGGTTTCGAGGTTCTCGAAGCAGTAGATACCGCCTGCTTCACCTGTTTCCGCATTTTCAGTCCAAAGTTTCCAGATCAGGCCAGGCTCTTTGGCAATACTTTCAGCCAGCCCTTGCATCATTTCAGTCATTTCAGCGCCAAATGGGCCAGGAGAGGGGAAGTCGACTTGCAGAATTTTCATGGTTGGCTCCTTTTTGCTACCTCATATTTTACGGAGAATTGTATGGCTCGGGTAGCAGAAAAGCAGCGTTAGTAGCGGGAGGTGCGGATTACGCCAATCGGCCAAGTGTTTGGAAGCACGGTTCGCGATTAAAGTGGTTACTCCAAGTGTGGGCTTACGGAAGCGGGCCTAATGACGATATAACCATTCACTTCGGGGTCAGCCAAAATGGAAAAGACATGGGTTTTGATTGCCAATTCTGAACGTGCTTATTGTTTTGAGCGCTCTGGTGCTGACCATTCGCTTACTCAGCTGGCCGACTTTAACCATCGGCATCAACGCCTTTCTGATAAGGCCCGTGAAGGTGATTTAACAGGCGCCGCAGGTAAAGGGCATGGGCGAACTGCCCATGCGGGTACGCAATTTGAACCACATACAGAGGTGCGTGCGAAAGAGCGCGCCGAGTTCGCCAGGCAAATTGCAAACTATATTAACGAGGGCGTTACGCAGAAACGTTGCGCGTCATTAGTGTTAATTGTTACGAGCCCTATGTTGGGTGAACTACGATCTTGTCTGGACGTAGCTGCCAAGAAATTGCTGCGTGCCAGTGCTGTGGGAGATCTTACTAGCTTTGTTGGGGCTGATTTGCAGTCGCGCGTGGACAATGCTATTCAATCTTCCGAGGCTAAATCATGAAGTCAAAGCTGCATGGTGTTTACTTGCGGCGCTAATTTGTTTTCCCCGAACCCGATGAAGAGCCGGCCGCCACTTGCTCGTTCGAGAACCCAGCCAGCTTGGCATAACCATGCACAATGGCTTTTCGTTCGGCAAATGGCAGAATGGCCTCAAGATTATTAAAAGGTTCTGGAGAGAGCTTTTCTACTGCGTTGATGACACGCTCGGGCCCACCGCTGCGGTTGGTCGCTACAATTTCATTTACGATCGGCAAGCGCTCGTTTTCGTAACCCTCGAACGCCTTGACCACAGACGATTCCTTGCTTAACCATTCCGACAACACCTTGCTGTCAAGAATGGCCTGCGCTGCGCCATTAGCCCCAAATGGATACATAGAATGCGCTGCATCGCCCATCAGTGTGACACGGCCAAAACTCCAGCGCGGGAGCGGGTCGCGATCGCACATGGGGAATTCCCAGAACATGGGCGTGGCGGCCACCAGCGCTTCAATATCCACTTCGGGAATCGTAAACACTTTCAGAAGCTCTTGAACGTCGGCCAGGCGCGCTTGCCGGTCCCACTCTTCGCGAGCAGGAGGCGGCCCGCCGGGCTCGGCCCGGCGTACAACGGTAGCCCAGTTTGTCAGTTGTATGCCGGGTTTCGATCCCGATGCCATTGGGTAGCACACAAACTTGGCATCCATACCGCCCGTGTTCAAGTAAGTGCGGCCGTCAAGGAAGGTGGGCCATTCCGCCGAGCCGCGCCACAGCATCAGGCCGCTCCAGCGCGGCGTACCTTCGTCTGGGTAGAAATGATGCCTTACAGCAGAGTGAATGCCGTCTGCGCCGATCAAGGCGTCTGCGTTGGCTTTGATGATGCTGCCATCAGCCCGACGGAATTGCGCAACGACCCCGTTGGCGGTCTCTTCCACGTTCTCGAATGCAGCATCAAGATGCAGTGCGCCTGGCAGGCGTTCCTCGACCGCGTCTACCAGAACACGCTGGAGGTATCCGCGATGAAGGGCAAACTGCGGTACGTCGTATCCAGCCGCCAATCCGCGCGGTTCGTCCCATACATTCTGCCCATGTCGTGTACGGAAATAAGTGTGCTCGATGCGCACACCCACCTCATCAAGTGCAGGTAGTACACCCAGTTCCTCCATCACCTTGGATGCATGTGGAAGCAGCATCAGGCCTACGCCCTGTTGCAACAGTTTCGGAACCTTCTCGTAAATTTCGCAATCTACGCCTTGATGATGCAGCGCGAGGGCTGTCGATAATCCACCGATCCCTGCTCCAACGATAATGACTTTCATCGGACACTTCCTTTAGTAAGGCAAACCACAGCTATTAGCGATTTATATTCGTTATTGGTTTTTCGTGTCAATACCGAATTCAGTTCGTTTACAGCTAAACAGCCTTAGGGTCAGGTGGATGAGTGCTGATTGTTACGTCATCTTAACCTTCCGATAGCTCTCCCGCTCAATATCTACCACCGCTGAATTCAAGTGTACGGTCATCTCTTCGCCAAATTCCGGCATGTGTTCTAGCATGGCGTCGGCAACGCGTCGGCTGCCTGGTAGCCTTGTGCGAAAGTAGTCGGCACTTATTGCGCATGCTGTATCAATTGACAGTCGAATCTTTTTTCACATAGCATACATATCTGTATGTTTAATTGTGGGTTTAATCAGTCATGCGTTGAACGTACACCTGACACGTTATTAATTATTTCACGTCGAATTTTTTACGAAAGGAAATACGAATGCCGGTTCTCGAAAAAGGCAAATTAAAGCTTGACTATATCGACGAAGGCGAGGGTCCAGTGATTGTCTTGCTACATAGTTCGGCAAGTGGGAATCGTCAGTGGCGTGGTTTTATTAAAAGCATGCGAAGCAATTATCGACTGTTAGCAGTTAATTTATTTGGGTACGGCGACACAACTGTATGGAGCAGCGTCGGGACACAGACGTTTTATGCCCAAGTGGAACTTATAAAAGTATTAGTGCAAAAGTTGCAAGAGCCTTTCTCGCTTGTAGGCCATTCGTTTGGGGGAGCAGTCGCCATGCGCGCCGCTTTATCATTTGGGCGACAGGTTGAAAAAATGGTGCTTTTTGAGCCAATTCCGTTTCATCTGTTACGGCAAAACGGGCCTTCAGACATCTATCTTGAGGCGATTACACTTTTGCATCATGTTAAGTGTTACGGCTCTTTGGGAGACTGGTCAAGAGTCGCTGAAACTTTTGCCGATTATTGGTCAGGTGTGGGGACATGGGAGCGCATGCCAGAAGACCGAAAGGCTATATTCACAAAAAATATTGTTCCTGCTTTCTATGAAGTAGACAGCTTGCTTTCTGAAGACACCACGATTCAACAGTTTGGAAAAATCCCTGCGCAAACGCTTGCGCTTTACGCCACAACGACTCAGCGGCCTATTCATGCCTTAATGGCGTTGTTCAAACAAGAGTGTGTTAGTTGGACCGTGCAGGAGCTTAATGGGGTCGGACATATGGCTCCGTTAACCCACCCAGACCTTTTTGCTTCCATAGTTCATGATTTTTTATCTACAGAGGAACGTCGCGGGGTCTGCTTCGGTTAAATCGCTAGATTCAACGTTTCAATAATAGCTGGTGTACGTATGAACGTCGTTGTTGTTTCTGTTGGTCAGTGCCTTGTTCACGCATAAGAGACTCGCCAATTATGTAGCTATATAGCAAATACGCTCGCATGTTTGCTTCTTGTAAAGAAAAGCCAATCCCCACGAAACACTGAGCGGTATAAGCTAATCGTTTCGCATCTACTTCTGCTACAAATTGCTTTGCCATTTCATTTCGCCTAGCCCAGGCACGGATTGCTAATTCGATGGAGGCAGATCGGAGTGCTGCGTATCCGCGAAATGGAAGCGTGAGAAGATCATCAAGTAACGCGTCAGCATTGGCGCCGCTATGCTCAAATCGATCAATTAGCTGTTCTGTGGCTTCATCCCGCCACTTTGTGAGCAACTGTTTAAGTAAGTCTTCTCTGTCTTTGAAGTGCCAATAGAAACTACCTCGGGTGACGTTTAGCCCCTTCGCTAGAACGTCGACCCTTACGGCGTCGATACTTTTGTCGATTAATACCTCTGTGGCAGCGTTGATCCAATCTTGAGGGGTTAGTTGCGAGCGGTTTGAGCCGGTCGTATCAACGCTTTTTTTTTGTGACGATTGCTTAGGCATATAGATAGTAAGGCAGTCCTTGTGCATTCATGAGTGTATTGTTTTCTGGTATTTCAAAGCTTCAATACAATTTAGTTTATAACACCCTATGGACAATTCCCACCCGTTTACAGGTTGAGATGTTGATTAAACGCAATAAAAATAAACAAACTTACGTTAAATATAGGGATTTCCCTAGAGCTTAAGGTTTTTAGATAAAACGGTTGATTTCCTTTCTTGGTTTTGTGTACTATCAATACACATACGTATGTGTATTGATTGGGAGTAATTAATGTCTGCGTCAGTAGGTTTAGGCAAGATGCTTGTGGCGGCTGGTCACAAAACCAATGTTTTGGAGTCCGGGAACGCTTCAAAAGTCGTCTTTCTGTTGCATGGTTCAGGTCCGGGTGTGTCTGCCTGGACAAATTGGTCAACGGTCATCCCCGAGCTGGATCAGCACTTTCATATCGTAGCGCCTGATATTGCGGGGTTTGGTTATACCGAATTCAAAGAAGGAAGTAAGTACGACATAAAGCTTTGGGTCAATCATCTGGTTGGCATTATGGACGAAATGTCAATTCAAAAGGCGTCGTTCGTTGGTAACTCGTTTGGTGGTGCATTGGCGATTGGGCTTGCGCTTTTTGCCCCCGAGCGAGTAGAGAAATTGATTCTGTTGGGTACCCCTGCAGGGGAGTTCGAACAAACTGCGGGCTTGCGGTCGGTTTGGGAGTACGAGCCTTCTCTTGAGTCGATGAGAGCCATCATGGAATTGTTCCCCTTTGATTCGACTTTTATTACTGACGAAATGGTTCGGGTGCGTTACGAGGCAAGTGTTCGCCCTGGCGCTCAAACGGCTCTGCGGCAATTGATACCAAAACCCAAGGAAGGAGGCACGATTGTCAAAGGGTTTCCCGAAGCTTCGCTCAGAAACATCGTTGCGCCCACGTTGGTTCTGCATGGGCGTGAAGACTCCGTCGTACCGCCTGAGTGTGGCTTCTTGCTAGCCCGTTGCATTCTGCGCTCAGAACTTCATTTGTTTGGCCAGTGTGGTCATTGGGTTCAAATTGAGCATAAACGCCGGTTTGTGCAGTTAGTGCGCGACTTCTGTAATGAATAAGGGGGCGTCATGAGCAGAAATGCAATGGAACGGTTATTACATCGGCTTTGCGTCGATAGGCGGGAAAAGCAGCGATTCAAGGACGATTTTCAGGGTTTGATAAAACGCTTTCAACTGTCCGAAGAAGAAATAGAAATGCTTCGGGAGATGGATGTGCAGGCAATGCAGTTGCATGGCGTTAATCCGATGTTAACCCTGGGGTTTTGGTTCGAAAACGCCAACGATCCGACGCCTAAAGCTTATATCGATGCGTTGGTAAACGGTGTTGCTGCACAAGGAGAAAGCCGTGAGTGAAGTAGTCGGGGCGTTTTTAGTACCTCATGACCCAATTATGTTTCATGCCCCTGAAGGCGCAGGGAAAGAAATCAGTGCTCGTATATGGGGTGCATTTGACGAGTGCGCAGACAGGATGTCAAGGCTTCGTCCGACCGCCGTAATCATTGTAGGCGCAGATCATTACCTAAACTTTGGTACCGATTGTTTGCCTCAATACTTGATAGCAACTGGAGACATCGATGGTCCGCTCGACGTGCTTCCGAGTCTGAAGCGTGAGGTGATGCAGGGCCATCAAGCGCTCGCAACACATATTGCTAATCACGGCCATGAAAATGGCTTTGATTGGGCCGTGGCGCGCGCGTTTACCGTCGATCATGCCGTCGCGATTCCGGATCGTTTGATTGTTGCCAAGGTACGAAAACTGAATCCGGACCTCGGGACTATACCGGTTTACATCGCTTCTGGGGTAGATCCTTATATCGGTATGAAGCGGTGTATTGCCCTTGGCGAGGAAATTCGCAAGGCCGTGGAGTGCGCGCCTGGCTCAGAGAGAGTGGTTGTGGTGGGAAGTGGGGGCTTAAGCCATTGGATTGGGCTGCCTCAAATGGGAAAGGTCAATGAATTATTTGACAGGCAAATAATGGAGTACGCGTGTAGTGGAAACCTGAATGCCATGGCGGCATTAACGGACGACTATATATTGACTAACGGAGGGAATGGCGGGATGGAGGTGCGTCAATGGGCCGTGGCGATGGGGGCAATGGCCGGTGCACGGGGCGAGGTAATTGAGTACGCGCCTGTTCCGGAATGGGTTACAGGGGTGGGGTTTGTTGAATTGTTTAGTCGAGGGTAGATATGTCGACATTAGTAAGAATTGAAAAAAAATCGCTGGATCCGGATGGCCCAAGTCTATTCGAGCACGGACAGGAGCGGATTGCGATTTATGAACTAAGGGGGGTGTATTACGCCACGCAGGACGGTTGTACACATGCCAAAGCGTCTCTGTCTGAAGGGGAAATTCTGGAGGGCGATTTGATTGAGTGCCCAGTTCATGGTGGAACGTTCCATATACCAACAGGCCGCGCTGTTGACTTTCCCTGCGAGCGACCAATCCGTACGTATCGGGTTGCTGACGACGGAGAATTCTTGGTAGTGGATTTGGCGCAAGAAGCCGCATGCGGCGCGGGTCTAGTGGAAAGAAACGTATGAAGACAATTCAGCCTGTAGCTAAAGCGCTTACGTTGGGCTCTACCAATACAAATGGCAAGGGGGCTACTGAGGTAGGTTTGGATGAACTTTTGAACCTGGACCAAGGGCGGATGTCGCGTCGAGTGTTCCATGACAGCGACATTTATCAGCTAGAGCTTGAGCGCATTTTTGCGCGTTGCTGGCTCTTTGTGGCCCATGAATCTCAGCTGAAGAAGCCTGGAGATTATGTATCTGCTTATATGGGTCAAGACAACGTTCTGGTCGTTCGACAAAGAGATGGTTCTATCAAGGTGTTTTTAAATACCTGCCCGCATCGCGGAAACAAAGTTTGTTTTTCCGATGTGGGAAATACCAGACAGTTTATTTGTAATTACCACGGTTGGTCTTTTGGCATTGACGGGCGCTTAAAAGGGATGCATGCGTCGGAAGCGTTCGATGCTTCAAATTTTGACCTGTCAGGGTTTGGCTTGCATGAAGTTCCAAAAGTTGACTCGTATCGTGGTTTGATCTTCGCAACGATGGATTCTGAAGCGCCGAGCCTGGCCGAATACTTGGGTGATATGCGGTACTACCTGGATGCGGTGTTTGCGATGGACAGCGAAGGGACGGAGTTTGTGGGAGGGTGCGTCAAGTCAGTGATTCGTTGTAATTGGAAATACGCCGCCGAGAACTTCGTGGGCGACGCTTTGCACGCTGGCTGGACCCATGATTCTGGTGCTAAAGCGATGGTGGGTGCTTCGGTTGGTGAACTGCATAAAGACGTTGAAAGCTCTTATCAAGTGAACTTCAACGGTCATGGTTGGGAATTTAATCAAGATATCGTGGGAAACTGCGCGAGTTTAGGCGATAAAGAACTGATTAAGTATCTCTACGCACTTCAGCCTAAGGTCGCGGAAAGGCTCGGTGATCTGCGTTCACGCATGATTGGGTCTATTTCTTCCTGCACTCTCTTTCCCAATACTTCATTCTTGGCCGGCCAGAATACTTTTCGAACATGGCATCCTCGCGGACCAAATGAAATCGAAGTACATGTGTGGACATTTGTTAACAAGAGCGCGCCGGAGGACATTAAAGAGCGGTGGCGTAAAGGTAGCATGCTGACGTTCAGTCCTTCCGGCGTTTTTGAGATGGACGATGGCGAAAATTGGGAGTACTCCACACGTACCAATGAGGGATATATCACTAAGCAGCATGATCTTTATATTGGTCTTGGTATGAATACCCAAATTTTGGATAGCGAAATGCCTGGCAATGTGTTTCAGGGGCAGGTCAACGAGGCAAATCAACGCGCTTTTTACCAACGTTGGCTCGACTTAATGGAGTCAGCTAGTTGGGCGGATGTGCCGAAACGGGATACGCCTAAGGAGGGTGTCCGATGAGTGTGGGTGTGGCGCTTTCCGCTAGAGGTGTTGCGATGGATATGCATTTTGAGATCAGCAAGTTCTTGTATAAAGAGGCGCGTTTACTCGATACCGAAAAGTGGGATGAGTGGCTTCAGCTCATGGCGCATGACGTGCATTATTGGATGCCGATGCCCGAGAACAGGCGGAGAACAGATTGCATGGGTGCTTATGAAAGGGGGCAGGGCGCACTGTTTGATGACAACTTTTTTGATCTTCAAAGAAGGGTTGCTCGTTTTAAACAGCCATCTGCCTGGGCCGAAGATCCTCCAACGCGGCATGTTCACTTGATATCCGGTATTGAGGCCTATGAGGGTGATACGGCGGAGGAGTATTTGGTGCATAGCACTTTCGTGAACTATCGCAGCCGGCTAGATCGAGATAACGATGTTCTTGTCGGACGGCGACAAGATGTTTTAAGAAAAAACGCTAATAGTTTCTTAATTGCAAAAAGAAAAATTCTAACGACGCAAGCGGTCCTATTATCGAAAAACTTTAATACTTTTCTCTGAGGTCGTTTATGGGTTGGTTGGATGGCGATGTTGCTTTAATAACTGGCGCTGGCACGGGTATTGGTCGAGCGATTCTCGACCGATATTTTGAAGAAGGTTGTACCGGTGTGGGGGTTCTGTTACGCGACCGTTCTCAAGGCGATGGATTATTGCGTGATTATGGCAATCGGGTGTGCATTACGTATGGCGATGTGCGTTCATATGAAAGCAATGAGAATGCAGTTAACCGCACATTAGAGCAATTTGGAAAGATTGATACGGTTGTAGGGAATGCGGGTGTCTGGGATTCTTTTGGCAGATTAGAAAGGATGTCACCGCAACAAATTAATGATGGATTTTCCGAAATTTTCGACGTTAACGTGAAGGCTTATATCTTGCTGGCGAAAGCTGCGGTAAGTGCGTTGCGTCAGACTCAAGGTAGTTTCATTTTTACGCTTTCTAATTCTTCCTTTTATGCCGGTGGGGGCGGGGTGTTGTATGTGGCATCCAAGCATGCATGCGTCGGGATGATAAAACAATTGGCTTATGAACTCGCCCCAGAAATTCGCGTCAATGGCGTAGCCCCGGGTGGAACAGTCACTGCGTTGAGAGGGCCGGAGTCTTTAGGAAAGGGGGGGCAAAGATTAAATGAAATTCCTGGAATTAAAGAAAAGATTGCCGATTCTATGCCCCTGAGGTTCATTGCTGCTCCTGAGGATCACGCGGGTCATTATGTATTGCTGGCCTCAAAACGGAATAGCAGTGCGACGACCGCAGCCATTATCCAAAGTGATTGCGGCTGGGAAATCAGGCCAGTGGGCGCAGGGCGATAGACGTTGGAGAGAGGTTCATACATGAAAATAAATCATAATTTCAGAGAGTTGCTTGATAAATGCCGTTTGCCAGTGATGATCGCTCCAATGTTCTTAGTGTCGGGGCCAGACATAGTGGTTGCAGCAGGGGAGGCGGGGGTTCTTGGGGCATTTCCTGCCCCAAACGCCAGAAACATAGATGTGCTAAATGAGTGGATGTCAAAGACTGAGCAAGCAGCTCAGGGCAAGCATTGGGCGCTGAATATGATTGTTCATCGAAGTTACGAGCGCTTTTCCAAGGAGCTTGAGTTGGTGGAACGCTATCGGCCTTCAATTGTGTCGACGGCGCTTGGCAGTCCTCGTCGCGTGCTCGATGTCGTTCATGGCTATGGCGGTATTGTCATGGCGGATGTGACCACGCCTACCTTTGCAAGAAAGGCGATCGATGCAGGGGCTGATGTCCTTGTTTTAGTGACAAATGGTGCTGGTGGGCATACCGGCTTTTATCATCCGTTTGCGCTTGTCGACGAAATACGTAAATTTTGGTCTGGCCCGCTGGGCTTGGCGGGGGCGGTTAGTCGGGGAAAAGATATTCGTGCGGCTCAGATGCTGGGTGCTGATTTTGTTGTTATGGGCACGCGATTCCTTGCAACTAAAGAGAGTCTGTCCAGTGTGGCCTACAGAGAAATGCTTGTCGACAGTTCGATCGAAGACCTGGTTGCGAGTAAAGCCGTTTCTGGCGTGATGGCAAATTGGTTGAGGCGCTCTTTAGAAGCGCAGGGCGGATTCTTGGACGAGCCGCAAGCGCAAGCTACAGAGATAAATTTTGCGGGGGATATCAGTGTTGCACCTAAGGCATGGAAAGATGTTTGGTCAGCCGGACACGGTGTGGGTGCTATCACGAAAGTTCAATCTGTGGCTGAGGTAGTTGATCAGTTGTATGACGAGTATCTGTTGTGTTTGCGTGATGAAAGTATCGCGTTGGCATCATTATTGGGAGAGCGACGCGCATGAGTAAATCTGCTGTTTTGGATAGCCATGTTAAGGCTGCTGCACATGCGATAAAGAATGCACGCGATGCAAGAGTGCCTATACCGCAAGTCTCTGTGGACTATGGAATTCAAGACGTGGACTCAGCGTATGCAGTTGCTCATTTAAATGCTCAAACAGCACTGAGTGCAGGTCGCAAGGTGTCAGGTAGAAAAATTGGTTTGACCTCGCCTGCGGTTCAGAAACAGATGGGGGTCTACGAGCCAGACTATGGCGTGCTGTTTTCCGATATGGAGTATTTGTCGGGTTGCGAGTTGCCATTGTCTCGTTTGATTCAACCAAAAGCTGAGGGTGAAATTGCTTTCGTAATAGGTCGAGATCTAGATACGGATAGTTTGAGCTGGGCGCAGTTCTTGCGGGGTATTGAGTATGTTCTCCCCGCCATCGAAATAGTGGATAGCGCGATCGAGAACTGGGATCTGACTTTGCCGGACACGATCGCGGATAACGCTTCTTCCGGTTTGTATGTTTTGGGGTTGGAGCCCCGTCATTTAGGTTCTGTAGACCTCGCGCAATGTGTAATGAATTTTGCACGTAATGGAAGAACGGCATCGTCAGGCAGTGGCGCTGAATGTTTGGGACATCCCTTATTAGCCGCGCATTGGTTATCACGAAAAATGTATCAACTAGATAGCCCTCTGAAAGCAGGTGATGTGGTGCTTTCAGGGGCGTTAGGTCCGATGATTTCAATAGGGAAAGGAGATTGCCTGGAGATGAGTATATCTGGGTTCGGTAGTGTGAAATGTAGTGTTGGTGATTGATTTAGGTGGATTTACTAATTAAGAGAAAACATAAGGAGACAATAATGCTTAAGTATTTAAAGCTCGTAACGACAGGGCTCTGCATTTTTATAGGTTCAACCGTTCAGGCTCAGAAGCCAGTTACGATTGGTGTGACGATTAGTTCAACTGGTCCTGCTGCGTCCCTGGGTATAGCGCAACGCAATACCGTTGAGATTTTTCCGGAAACCTTAGGGGGGCGGCCGGTAAACTACGTTGTTCTGGACGATGCCACGGATCCGAGTCAGGCCACGCGTAATGCGCGTCGTTTGGTTGAGGTCGAGAACGTTGATGCGATTATTGGGTCTAGCACAACCCCAAATAATCTGGCGGTAGCCGAGGTTAGCAACGAAGCAAAAGTCCCGCATTTGGGTCTTGCTCCCTATACGGCAAAAGATCAAACATGGACTTTTTCGCTACCTCAAACTTACGCATTGATGTACGACGCCGTTTTCAAAAAGCTGCAGCAAGATGGTGTTAAAACAATCGCCTTTTTTGGGTTTAGCGATGCGTTAGGCGATGCCAGTTGGCGCGAGGTTGAGCAATTGGCCAAGCAGTATGGCATCGATGTCGTGGCCCATGAGCGATACGGTCGTACCGATCAGTCGGTAACTGCGCAAGCCTTAAAGGTCATGCAGTCTAAGGCTGATGCAGTTGTTTTTGCAGCGAGTGGGTCTGCAGCGGCGCTGCCAATGAGAACCCTGCGAGAGAGAGGTTATAAAGGTCCGTTCTTTCAGAACCATGGCGTTGCAAATAATGACTTCCTGCGTGTAGCAGGCAAAATGGGTGAGGACATGATCGCACCAACGGGTTTGGTGTTGGTTGCTGAGCAATTACCCGATAACCATCCATCAAAGTCGGTTGGCGCTAAATATCTTTCTATGTATGAGGACAAGTATGGCGCTGGCTCGCGCAATCCCTTTGGCGCATACGCTTATGATGCTTATCTTCTTCTGGATAGAGCAATCGCTTCTATTGATCCGGCCTTAGAGTCGGGCACCCCAGATTTTCGCCAGGCCTTATTGGCAGAGCTCGAGAAAACAGATCAGTTTCCGTTAACTCATGGATCAAGCTCTTTGAGCGCCGATAATCATATGGGTCTGGGAGAAGATGCGGTCGTGCTGATTACGATTAAAGACGGCAAATGGCGTCTGACAAAGTAAGGCAGATGAGTCATGAGCTTTTTAAATAATCCTCAGATGCTGGCTACGCCTAAAGTCGTTCGTCATGAGCTGGGTGGGGGGGCTTTCGTGTTGTCTAACCCGGAGCCGCTCGGAGATATTGCGCGATGCGTAGGTGAATGGCTGGAGCACTGGGCTGTTAAAAGTCCAAATGCTCTTTTCCTGGCAGAGCGCGACTCAAATGACCAATGGGTAAAATTGACCTATTCCGACGTTCGTCAACATGTGGGCCGTTTGGCGCAAGGGTTGTTGAATATGCGACTACCCAGGAACGCGCCCGTCGTTGCACTTTCAGATCCTGGAATAGATCAAGCGTTGCTCATGCTCGCTTGCTTGTATATTGGCCGTCCTTTTTCTACTGTCTCTAGCGCGTATTCTAGGGTTTCTAAAGACTACCTGAAGCTTAAAGCGGCTCTCGAGGGTTTAGACCCAGGGTTGGTTTATGCTTCAGACGGTGAGTTATATCAGTCGGCGATCGGGGCGACTGTAAAAGATTGCCCTGTGCTGCTTTCTGAAAAACAAGAAGCGATTGCGGGCAGTATTTCGTTTTCTGACTTGCTTCGCACGGAGGAGACTGCTGAGGTCATGCATGCGTTTAACGCTATTACGCCTGAGACGCATGCCAAATATATGTTGACATCGGGGTCAACGGGTAAACCCAAAATTGTGATTAATACACACCGAATGTTGTGTGCGAATCAGAAGCAAATACAAATTGCCTGGCCGTTCTTGAAACATGAGAAGCCGATTTTGGTTTCATGGTTGCCTTGGAGCCATACATTCGGTACGAACTATAACTTTAATATGGTTTTGTGCAACGGTGGTTCCTTTTACTTTGACGAGGGGAAGCCGCTTCCAGGGCTCATCGAGAAGTCTGTGCGGAATTATCGAGAGATACAGCCGAACTTATTCCTTAATGTACCCAGGGCGTTTGATGTGTTTTTGTCGATGATGGAGTCTGATCCCGGGATAGCACGAGATTGTTTCGCCAGGCTTAGGGCGGTGTTTTATGCAGGCGCAGCGCTAACGCAGTCAACGTGGGAGCAATTTAATGCTGCTGTTGAAAAGGTGGTCGGTGAACCCGTAATGTTTTCCTCTTCTCTTGGGGCAACGGAAACATCTCCAGTGGGTACCTATGTACATTGGCTTTCAACGGATCCTCGTTGTGTTGGTTTGCCAGTTGCAGATATGCAGATCAAGTTTTTGCCTAATGGTGACAAGTTAGAAGTCCGTATGAAAGGGCCGCAAGTATTTCCCGGTTACTTGAATGATCCAGACAAAACCGATGAAGCGTTTGATGAGGACGGGTTTTACAAGATTGGAGATGCAGCCTTTTTGATAGATTCAGAGCGCCCAGAGGAAGGAATTGCCTTTAACGGTCGCGTTGCCGAAGACTTTAAGTTAAATACGGGTACTTGGGTATCAGTAGGTTCATTGCGTGTTAAGGCGGTTAGTGCTTTAGCGCCTTACGTACAAGATGTTGTGGTCACTGGTCATGATAGGGATTGCGTAGGGCTGTTGATTTTTGCAACGCCAAAGGCAAATGAGTTGGGTGAGGAGAGTTTGCGAGAGCATATTAAGAATGCGCTTCGAAGGCTGCATCAAGAGACCGTGGGCGGGCTATCGTTGGCTCCGAAACGGGCCATCGTGCTCAAAGACCCTCCTTGCGTTGAGAGTGGTGAAATCACTGACAAAGGGTATATCAATCAACGCCTTGTGTTAAGACGGCGTGCCGACGTGGTCGAGCGCTTGTATTCAGCTGAAGAAAGTGATTTTGATGTTGTTGTGATGTAGCTTGATAGAAGTCGTTGGATGTCTTGGTTGAAATAAAAAGGGGATGACTTGAGCGATAAATTGAAAGTAGCCATTATTGGTTCAGGAAATATAGGTACGGATTTAATGCTGAAGATATTGCGAGATAGTCAGCATTTACAGATGGCTGTCATGGTGGGTATTGACCCCAGTTCCGATGGCTTGGCTCGGGCGTCAGGGTTAGGCGTGACGACAACGCATGAGGGGGTGGAGGGATTAGTTAACCTGCCTGAGTTTCGGGATATCGAGTTAGTGTTCGATGCAACGAGCGCGAAGGCTCATGCTAAGAACTTTGATTTCTTGTCTCAACGAAAGCCCAATATTCGTTTTGTAGACCTTACGCCTGCCGCGATCGGCCCCTATTGTGTTCCTGTCGTGAACGGTAGCCAATATTTGAATAGGTTCAACGTTAATATGGTGACCTGCGGAGGCCAGGCGACGATCCCAATTGTAGCAGCGATACAGCGTGTTGCGAGCGTCAGTTATGCGGAAATTGTCGCGAGTATCTCGAGTCGATCTGCAGGGCCCGGTACTCGTGCAAATATTGATGAATTTACCAAAACAACCGCGAAAGCGATTGAGATCGTTGGTGGAGCAAAGCGCGGTAAAGCTATCATCATTCTGAATCCCGCAGAACCACCTTTAATCATGCGAGACACGATTTACTGCTTATCGGATGTCGCCGACCAAGAACGAATTGTGGACTCTATCGATAAGATGGTTAAAGACGTGCAATCGTATGTTCCTGGGTATCGTTTAAAGCAGAAGGTGCAGTTTGATCTTGTGTCAGAAGCCAGGCCGTTAATGATTCCTGGATTGGGGAAAATTAATTCGGGGTTGAAAACTTCAGTTTTCCTTGAGGTTGAAGGTGCCGCCCATTATTTGCCGGCTTACGCGGGAAACCTGGACATTATGACGTCGGCGGCGAAAGCGACCGCAGAGTTGATGGCGTCGCGGATATTGGCTGTTGAGGA